>CARDPF010000144.1 GCA_948960675.1 uncultured Eisenbergiella sp. | reverse complement strand
TGTAACTATAAATTCCTTGATTTTTTAAGGAAAATCACTTGACAATATAGGGAGCGCGGTATATGCTGCAAATTAAAAATCTTACTATTACACATAAAAAGGATCTGCGCGTGATCGTGGAGGATTTTTCCTGTACGTTAAATGAGGGGGACAAAGCGGTCATGATCGGGGAAGAGGGGAACGGAAAATCCACGCTGCTAAGGTGGATCTTTGCCCCCGAATCCATAGGCGGCTATGCGCAGGCGACAGGGGAGCGGATCATAGGCCGGGAGCGGTTGGCATGGCTGCCCCAGGAGCTTTTGGAGACGGACCGTCAAAAGACGGTATATGAATTTTTTTCTGCGCAGGAAGCATTTTTTGACAAGGAGCCTTGGGAATTGAACCGGCTTGCGGCAAGGCTGCACATGCCACCGGACTTTTTCTACGGGGAGCAGCCAATGGAGACGTTGTCCGGCGGGGAAAAGGTCAAGGCGCAGATGATGCGTCTTTTGCTGGCGGAGCCCACCGTACTGCTGCTGGATGAGCCGTCCAATGACATTGATATCGAAACCCTTGTGTGGCTGGAGGAACTGGTACGGGACTGGAAGCACATCGTACTTTTTATTTCCCATGATGAGACGTTGATTGAAAATGCGGCGAACATGGTGGTTTGTCTGGAGCAGCTGCGTAGGAAGCGTGTCAGCCGTTATACGGTTGCGCACATGCCTTTTTTGCAGTACAAAAAAGAGCGGGAGTCGGCTTTTGAAAACCAGAGGCGGCAGGCGCAAAACGAACGCAGGGAGAAAAAAATCAGGGACGAAAAGCTGCGCAGGATTGAGCAGCGCGTTGCCAATAGGCTGGATAATGTTTCCAGGGCGGAACGGGACTCTGTCGGAAGGCTGTTGAAAAAGAAGATGAAGGCGGTCAAAAGTATGGAACACCGGTTTGAGAGGGAGGACGCGGAAATGACGCGGATGCCGGAGGAGGAGACGGCGATCTATTTTCGCCTGGGTAAGGACGGTGCAGCCATCCCGGCGGGGAAAACGGTGCTGGAGTATGGGACGGGGGTTTTGTACACGCCGGATCGAAAACGGGTGATTGCCAGAAACATTTTCCTGCGGGTACGGGGGCCCGAGAAAATATGCATCATAGGCAGAAACGGGGCCGGAAAGACGACCCTGCTCAGGATTCTTTCAGAAGAACTGCTTTGCCGGACGGATATCCGCGCAGGCTATATGCCGCAGGATTATGGGGAACGGCTTGCCCTTGACATGTGCCCGGTAGATTTTCTGGACAGCACCGGGGAAGAAAAGGAACGGACCAAAATCCGGACGTTTTTGGGGGCGCTGCAGTTTACGGCAGACGAAGTGAACCGGCCGATGGCCGAGTTGTCGGGCGGGCAAAAGGCAAAGGTGCTTCTTTTGAAAATGAGTTTGGACAATGTCAACGTATTGGTACTGGACGAACCGACGCGCAACTTTTCCCCGATGTCGGGTGGCATTATCCGCAAAATGCTGGCAGACTTTCCGGGGACAATTATCAGTACTTCCCATGACAGGAAATATATCGGTGAGGTTTGCGGTAAGGTCTATGAGATGACGCCGGAGGGACTGCGGGCCATATTTTAAGATATTACCCGTTTTTTACAGATCGTCCTTTGCAAACAGGGTATGATCCCGTATGATAGAGGAAAATGGGTTACTGTTTACGCAAAATGCCATTTCGTCGGTTCATGGACGTTGGGCAGCGTGTCCGCAGGTGGGACAGGGGAAAAGGAGGAGCGGTATGGGGACAAAAGTGATTTACCGGGCAGATACGGTGATTTTAGGGGGAAGCGCAGGGGCGTTGGAGGAAGCGTTTGACAGGGCGGACAGGGGGGAGCGTGTCGCCATGATCGTCCGGGATACGTTCCTTTGCACGGATATTTGCGCAGGGAACCGCTATCGGCTTACGGGGACGCAAAAGGAGCGTCTGCCAAAGACATTATTTTTGGGGAACGGTTGTCTGCATCCGGACCGGTTCAAACGGTATCTGGAAGAACAATGCCATAAAATGGGGATTCGGCTGTTTTATTTTATGTGGTATGTGGACTGTACGGAGAGGGAAGGGGGGCTGCTTGTCAGGGCGGCCGCCAAGGGCGGTCTTTTCGGCGTTGCCTGTAGGGAGGCGGTGGATATGCGGGAGGAGACGGAGGATCTCTCCTATCAGGCTTATGTGAAAAGCGGGGATGAAGAAGAGTGGGACTTGCTGTGCGTGGAGAACGCCGGAAAGGAAGGGTACAGCCCGGAGGAAAATCTGTTTCTGTGTAAGAAAGCGCTGCTGGAGGAATTTGCCCTGCGCAGGCAAAAAGATCCCAAGATGTCGCTGGGGCGGTTTGCGCTTCGCGGCTACGGCAAACCTGCAGCGGACCGGCGGCGGGAAAACGGGGCGGCGCTTCCCCCTTTGCCTGTGCCAAAAACAAGGGAAGGGGTTTACGATGTTGTAGTGGCAGGGGGAGGAACCTCCGGCGTCATGGCGGCCATTTATGCGGCGCGTTGCGGGGCAAAAACGGCGTTGATTGAGCCCAATTATGAATTGGGGGGGACCGGAACCGTGGGAGGGGTCAATACCTATTGGTTCGGCAGGCGCTTCCGGGATGTGGAAGAGGTGGATGCAGAGATTGCCCGGATATATGGGCAATGCCGTTTGGAGAGAAAACCGGGGATATGGAGTGCCCATGACGATTTCCACGCAGGTGTGCGGGGATATGTGTACTTAAAGCTTTGCAGGCAGGCCGGGGTGGAACTGCATTTGGGCGAGTTGGCGTATGAGACGCACATGGAAGGGGACAGAATTGTCTCCGTGACCACTATGGGGGACCGGGGGAGGCGGATATACCGGGGAAAAATTATTTTGGACGCTACCGGGGACGGGGACATAGCCGTCTTGGCGGGGGCGGACAGCGTTTACGGAAACGAAAGGGATTTTGTCACCTATTGGGCCTCCCTGGCACAGTATGTATCACCCGGGCGGTATAAAAATAATTTTTCCTGTATGGTGTGCGCCTTCGACCCGGTAAATTACACGGATTTTATCCTGCAGGGCAGGAAGCTGGGGGAGGATATGTTTGACCACGGAACCTATGTGAGTATGCGGGAGAGCCGGCACATCAAGGGAAAAACCTGCGTCACCCTGCGGGATCTACTGTGCTATGGCACCTATGAGGACGGGCTGTATACCTGTTTTTCCAACTATGACCCGAAGGGAAAGGTGACGGCGGATATTGTGTATGGGGGGATGCTGCCCCAGCAGACCCATATCCAGATACCGCTGTCGGCGCTGATGCCGGTTAGGCCGACAGGGGAACGGATTTTGGGACTGTATGTGTTGGGAAAAGCCGTTTCGGCTACCCATAATGTGTTTCCCAGTATCCGGATGCAGCCGGATTTGATGCATCAGGGGGCGGTGATGGGGCTTTTGGCGGCCGAGAGCATAAAGAGGGGGACGGATCCGGAGGGGCTGTCCCATAGGGAGAGGAGAGCCATGGTGGAGGATGCCACCGGGGATGCTTTGTTTGCACCGCCCAAACGGGAAACGGTCCGGGACATGGTATACCGCATCGGGAAGGAGAGCAGGACGCACTGGGTGGACGTGCCTTTTGGGTATGAGGAGGAAGGACGCAGCGAGATGGCAGAGGTTCTATGCGCTGCACCTAAGGAGTGCCTGCCGGTGATTTCCGAACGGCTTTTGACGGAGCAAAACCGGGAAGTCCGGAAACGCCTGATTGCCTGCGGCCTTTGGCACGGGGAGGATAGGTGGACAAAAGAACTGTGCCGGATGCTCTGTGGGGAACTGGAGGAAGCCGGGGACGCAGCACTTCCGGAAAGGGAAGGCTCCGTCAGCTGTGTGCAGCTGCTTCCGGATCACGGCGTGATGCCGGAGACGGTTTACGGCCTGAACCTGCTGGCCTGGAGCCGGGAAAAGTGTATTTTGGAGCCTTTTGGACTGGTTTTGGAAAAACTCAAAAGGCAGGCGCGGGATTACCGGGATCTCCGAAAGGGAACCTATCATTATGTGGAAGCCTTTGCCTATGTGGCGGAACGCACCGGCTTTGGGGAATTTGCGCCCATGCTGGAGGAACTTCTCGGATTTGGGGAACTGCGGGATCCCGACGGACAGGATCCGCTGCTGGCGGACCGCCTGTGGATTTTGGTCCTGATTCTCAACAGGGCGCTGGCACGTCTGGGCAGCCTGTCCGGCTACGAAGGCCTCGTGGCCCTGCTGGGGCAGGGGAGGACTGCGATCCGGCTTTCCGCCGTACAGGAACTGGAAGCACTGACGGGGCAGCGGCATGGCGATGACGGTGCTGCCTGGAACAGGGCCGTCCACATGTATCCGGAGGGGATGGCCGTGCAGACGGTGAAAGAGCGGTACTGGTAAGGGAAAAGAAAGGGGAAATGGGGGGAGCTTGTTGGAAAAAAACGTTTTTTTAAGAACCATGCGATTCATCAATCCGTACAAAAAAGAGTTTGTGGTACGGATTTGCTTAAGTATACTAAATGCGGTGATGGGATTGGTGGCCAGCTATGGGCTTTCCACCCTGATCAGGGCGGCGCAGGAAAAAAATGCCGGGTATTGGCACAAGGGAATTTGCATTCTGGTTGTCAGTTTGCTGGTGGAGGCGTCGTCGCTGGTATTAAGTTCCTGCCTGATGGCAAGGGTCAGTTTTGGCAGCCTGCGGGATATCCGGGACAGGGTCGTAACCCATTTGATGAAAACCCCGATGGATTTTTATGGGAATACCCATACGGGGGATATTTCGTCGAGAATGACAAACGATATTTCCGTTTTGCAAAATTTCATCAATAACCGGCTGACTATTTATTTATATTATCCGGTACGGTTTCTTACGGCATTATTATTTATGGGAAGTATCTCGGTAAGGCTGACTTTTGCCTGCTGTCTGATTATTCCCATTTCCATTTATGTCCCGCAGTTGTTCCTAAAAAAGATTGAGGGAAAATCCCTTACTTTGCAGGAGGATATGGGAAAGGTAAATGAAAGCATGGAAGAGCTGATTGCCGGAATTTCCGTCCGGAAATGTGCCGGGGAGGCTACATTCATAAGCCGGTATTTTCAGGACAGAAACCGGAAAGTGCTTGCAGACCAAATGTATTTGACAAAGCTACATACGTGGATCGGCATTTTGGGGGAAATCTGTCAGGCTTTCCCGATGATAACCTGTGTTTTATACGGGGTGTATTTGGCGAAGAATGGGTTTTTACAAATATACCAGCTGTCCTTTTTCATCTTTTCGATTGATTTTTTGGCGCAGCCAATTCGGAACCTGCCGGATATGCTGGAGGCATGGAAAAAGACAAAGGGCGCGGCGGCGCGCATTTTGACGCTTTTGGACGCGGAGAGTGAGAAGGAAGGCAATTGTCTGGAGGAAGGGGTTTTTACGGCTCCGGTAGTCTTGAAAAACGTTAGTTTCGCATATGAGAAAACACCGGTGCTATGTGACATTTCCCTGACGGGGGAAAGGAATCAGGTTATTGCGATTGTCGGTCCCAGTGGCAGCGGAAAAAGTACCCTGCTGCATTTGGTGGGCAGCTTTTATGGAAAATACACAGGGGAAATCCAATTGTTTGGACATGAATTGGGGCAGTGGAGGCTGGAAGAACTGCGCAGTCATATCGGGGCCGTTTTTCAGGAAAAATTCTTGTTTCCCGGTAGCATAAAAGACAATATAGCCATGGGAAAAAAAGACGCTTCGATGGAGGAAATCATGGAAGCGGCCAAAAACGCGAATGCCCACGATTTTATCATGAAATTGGAAAAGGGATATGATACTTATGTGGGAGAAAGGGGGATGAGGCTGTCCGGCGGGCAGATACAGCGCATTACCATCGCAAGGGCGATTTTGAAAAACGCCCCGCTGTTATTGCTTGACGAGCCCACCTCGGCTTTGGATATATACGCCGAAAAGCAAGTGCAAAATGCGATCGAATATCTGATGAAAGGAAAAACCGTATTTATTGTGGCCCATCGAATGAACACCATTTTAAATGCGGACCGGATCGTGGTGTTGCACCAGGGGAAGATCGTGGATCAGGGAAGCCATGGGGAACTCGTGAAACGATGCGGGCTTTACCGGGAGTTTTATGAAAAGGAAAGTTTTGCACAGGTGGAGGATGCCTATGAATAAGATAAAGGATATCAAAAAGATGCTTCCCCTCTTGGGACATGCAAATAAAAGATATTTTGCGGCCGTATTTGGGTACGCGCTGATGCTTGCCTTCGGAAACTTAATGCTGACATTTTCTACGGGACAGGCGGTAAATATTGTGGAAAAGCAGAAGTGGGGCGATATTTACAGACTGTGCTTCATGCTGGTTTTTACTTACCTGTTGTGGATTTTATCATGTCTGTTCCGAAAGGTATATGAGAATTGTATGAATCTGGCAATGGCACAAATGCGGGATAACATTTACCGGAAAATAGGCCGTCTGCCGATGGCTTATTTTGACCGGCATTTGAGCGGGGATTTAATCAGCCGTACCACCAATGATATCTCATCTTTTTCCCCCCTTGCAATGGAACATATTCCGGATATTGTTTTTATCCTTGTGCTGGGTGTCGTATCAATTACCAGTGCGATGATTATGAACTGGAAATTGTGTGTTCTGTTTGTCGCCTGCAGTCTGGGTTTCAAATTTATCAATGATAGGCTGTCGGAACAAATCAGGCAGATGAGCGGGAGCGTTTATTCCCAAAACAGTATGTTGGTACAGAAACTGCTTGCAGTTGTGACGGGAATTCCGGTTATCAAGTTGTTCGGGCTGCAGGAGTCCATGCGCAAGGAATATCTGGAGGAAAACAATTCTTATACGCAAAAGGCAATCCGTCTGGAGTTTTGGAAGGCACTGCAAAATGCGACCAATGCCTTGATGACCAGTACGGTTGCGGATTTGGCGGTTATCATCGGGGCGTGGATGGTTTTGCGGGGCGATATATCACTTGCCGCCCTATTGGTGGTCAGCCAGCTTTCTGGCGCCGTGACAATGGTATTTCGCTGGCTGGGACAGCTTCTGGCAGCATCGGTTTCGTCCGTCGTTGCGGGGGAACGGATTTTGGAATTATTGCATGAAAAGGAAGAAACGAAAAACTTCCCCTGCATTGCGCCGGCAAAAGAAAAAGATAAAGAAGTGGCGATAGCCTTTGAAAATGTCTCATTTTCGTATGGGGAAAAGGAAATATTGCGCAATGTATCCTTCGGTGTAAAAAGGGGGGAAACGCTGGCCATCACGGGAAAAAGCGGAGGCGGCAAAAGTACGGTTTTAAAACTCATACTGGGTTTTTATGACTGTCAGGCGGGCCAGATTTATGTTGATGGAAAGCCACAATATTTATACAGCCGTGAGGAACTTAGGGCTATGGTGTCATATGTTTCGCAGGATCCCTTTCTATTTAACGCAACCATTTTGGATAATATAAGATGTGGAAAAGAGGAAGCGGACGAGGAGAGGGTCAAAGAGGCTGCAAGGATGGCGGATGCACATGAATTTATATCCGGTCTGCCGTTGGGGTATGAAACAATTGTCGGGGAACGCGCGGTCAGGTTGTCGGGAGGGCAGAAACAGCGCATTGCATTGGCAAGGGCAATCTTAAAAAATGCGCCGATCCTTCTTTTGGATGAGGCAACTTCCGCGATGGATGCCAATACGCAGGAACAGGTACAGGAAGCCATGGGCAGGCTGATGAAAGAAAAGACAACCATTGTCGTAGCCCATAGGCCGTCAACGCTGCGCAAAGCGGATCGAATCATGGT
>CARDPF010000143.1 GCA_948960675.1 uncultured Eisenbergiella sp. | reverse complement strand
CATGCGCAAGGAACCGTCCGCCCGGCAGGGGGAGGAGGAGCGCCGCAGGATTTTCCCGGTTCCGGATGCCTTTCGCTTCCCACGGCTGGCAGGCCCAACCGGAATGCTGATGCTTAATCGTCGATTTCTTCTGCGTCAACCAGTTCGTCAAATTCGCAGTGGTCGAGATACTCGTCGAAGGCTTCTTCCACCTTCTCGTACTCGGTATCGTCGTCGATGTAGCCAAGCTGCGGTTCTTCGTTGGGGTCAGCCGGATTTTCGCTGTAACGGTAAAACCATACCTCCCCGTCGTCGTTTGTACCGTCCTCTTCGAGGGGCATCAGGACAATATAATCGTGTCCTTCCACTTCCAGAATCGTAACCACAGCGCAGGTTACGCAGGAACCGTCGTCCAGATCCAATGTGACGGTCATTTCTTCATCCGGTTCTTTGTGTCCGTTCATTTTGGGGTCTCCTTTCCCATTTGGTTTGCCGTGACGGTTCGGGGCGGTATTGCGGGTTTTGCCGTGTAAAAACCGTCCTCCCTTTGTATCATGTCCTCACGGACTGTACAGTTTGTTTTATCATACCGTAAGTTCGTGTAGCATGCAATAAAAATTTGTGTTATAATTTTAAACGATAAAACTCAAAATATATCAATTCAGGCATGGTTATACAATTATTCCCACGGGCAGCAGAAGATGGGCTGCCGAAAGGGCCAAAACCGTAGGCAGAGATTCAAAAGACAGGAGCATACAGGGATGAGACATGAGATTACTGTTTTAAAGGGAGAGCCATATCCGCTTGGCGTAACGGTTACCGGGAAAGATGGGACGAATTTTGCCGCCGTATTGCCGGGGAAAGAGGAATGCGGCATAATTTTGTATCCGAAACGGGGAGGCGTACAGCTGCGTTTTCCCTTTCCGCAAGAAGGAACAGTGGGAAACATACGCTGTATGAGGCTTTTGGGAATCCGGATGCAGGAATATGAATATAATTTTTATGTTGGGGAAGAGGTGGCTGTGGATCCTTATGCCCGCAGGCTTTCGGGGAATGAAAAGTGGGGGAAGCGGGAGGATTGTGCGCTGCGCTGTGCCGTTTTGGAAGGGGAATTCGACTGGGGAAAAGACCGGCCTTTGGAAACGAAAATGTGCGACAGTATTCTATACCAGCTTCATGTGAGGGGGTTTACCAGACACCGTTCCTCCATGGTGGCGCATAAGGGAACTTTTTTGGGTATTGTGGAGAAAATCCCGTATCTGAAAGAACTGGGCGTTACGGCGGTGGAGTTGATGCCCGCCTATGAATTTTTGGAACTGGAACGGCCAAAGGGAAAAAGCTATACAATGGCACAGGCGGCGCAGCATTATATGGATCCGCTGCCGGTCGGCGAAGGAAACGTGAGAATCAATTATTGGGGGTATAAGAAAGGGTATTATTTTGCGCCGAAGGCTTCCTATTGCGGGACGCAGGATCCGGCGGCGGAATTTAAAAGCATGGTGCGTGCCCTGCATGAAAACGGGCTGGAGGTCATCATGCAGTTTTACTTTCCACCGGGCGTGGGGCAGGGGTTTATTCTGGATGTGCTCAGGTTTTGGGTGCGGGAGTATCACATCGACGGCGCGCATCTTATGGGGGAGGCGATGCCCACCGTTTTGCTGGCCACTGATCCGCTGCTGGCCAAGAGTAAGCTGTTTTACTATGATTTTCCGTGCCAGGAGATTTACGCTTCGCCGGATGCTGCAGACGGCAGGCTGGCCTGCTATAGGGATGATTTCTTATATGATATGCGCCGCTTTTTAAAGGGGGATGAGGACACATTGGGCGGTATGCTTTATCAGCTAAAGAAGAATCCCCGCCAGACGGGGACGGTGAATTATATCGCCAATTATGAGGGATTTTCCTTGGCGGATTTGGTCAGCTACGAGCGCAAGCATAATGAGGAAAACGGGGAGCAAAACCGGGACGGAAATTCCTATAACGCAAGCTGGAACTGCGGCATAGAGGGAAAAACCAAGAAAAAAGCCGTTTTGCAGCTTCGCAGAAAACAAATGCGCAATGCGGTCGTTCTCCTTTTTACGGCACAGGGGACTCCCATGCTGACAGCAGGGGACGAATTCGGACACAGCAGGGAGGGGAATAATAATCCTTATTGTCAGGACAATGAGGTCAATTGGCTCAATTGGAAGCATACGGAGTCCGACCGTGGCTTTTTGGAGTTTGTCAAAGCGCTGATCGCCCTGCGCAAGGCCCATCCGATTTTGCATAAGCCTGACGAAATGGTGATGAGTGACTTCATTGCCTGCGGTTATCCGGAACTTTCCTATCACGGAAGGGAAGCCTGGCGGCTGGACGTAGACCGGATCAGCCGGGATGCGGGCGTGATGTACTGCGGTAATTATGCAAAAATTGACAGGGTGCAAAATGATGATTTCTTCTATATTGCCTACAATATGCATTGGGAGAAAAAGAAACTTGCCCTCCCGGCCCTGCCTGCAGGGATGCATTGGGAAAAGGTGCTGGACTCTGGGACGGACAGCGTGCATTTGGAGCCGGAGGAATTGGAAAAGAGTGTGACGGTGCCCGCAAGGAGCATTCAGATTTTGAAGAGCGTTTCACAGGAGAGGAAAAACCATTGAAGGCATTGCAGCATTTTAAAACCATAACCCGGCACAAATATTTGGTCATGAAAGGATGCTTTGCGGTAGGGCTTTATTGGCAGGGGATTTGCCACGACCTGTCCAAGTATTCCTTGACGGAGTTTTTGGTGGGAGCCAAATATTTTCAGGGGGACAGAAGCCCCAACAATGCGGAGCGTGAGGACATCGGCTATTCTTCGGCGTGGCTGCATCATAAGGGACGCAATAAGCATCATTATGAATATTGGATTGATTACAGCGCCCATGCGATCGCCGGGGGGATGGCCCCTGCCCCCATGCCAAGACGGTATGTGGTGGAGATGCTGATGGACCGCATCGCAGCTTCCAAGGTGTATCTGGGAAATGCATATACCGACAGCGCCCCGCTGCGGTATTATGAGAAATCCAAGGAAACGCCCATGATACATCCACGGACGAAAAAGCAGCTGGAGAAATTGCTGGTCATGTTATCCAGAAAAGGGGAAAAGGCAACCTTTGCCTATATCCGGCGGAAGGTTTTGTAAAAGTATTGGTTTTGCATCCGCCATGCCTTTTGGTGAGTCCAAACAGCGCAGGGAAGATTGCGGTTGATATGCGCCATTTTGGCGTGGCAGCATATTATGGCAATATAAAGTGAGGAGATGTAAAACTATGAATTGTCTTTTTTTACTGGTATTGCTTGGATGCTGTAACGGATTTGGCGGCAGGGGAAACTGCTGCCAAGGGCGCGTCAGGCCGGGAAGCTGTGGCTGCGAGAGGCGGCAGGAGCGGGAAAACTGCGACTGTGAGAGGCGGCAGGAGCGGGAAAACTGCGATTGCGAAAGGCGGCAGGAGCGGGAAAACTGCGGCTGCGAAAGGCGGCAGGAGCAGGAAAACTGTGGCTGTGAGAGGCGGCAGGAGCGGGAAAACTGTGGCTGTGAGAGGCGCGTAGAGCAGGATTGCGGCTATGACCGGCGTTTTGCAGAGAGCAGACCTTCCCGCTATGATGATGGCTGTGCATATGGCGATGTGATACCTGAAATGCGCAGATAATTGCGGATTGTAATGCAAACGTAACAGTCCGGGCAGGGCAGAACAGTCCGGGCTGTTACGTTTCTTCTGGTATCTTCTTTGGATGGGAGGGTTTAGCGTTTGACGGCTCCAGGGATTGCTGGTATTTGGAAAGCAGTCTTGCGTGGTCGATCACAAGGGCCTTGAGGCCGGGTTCCAATCCCCGGTAATAATGGAAAAGACGCTGGGCATTGCTGTCCATGGCGATGTCCGGCAATACCGTGTGGCCGGAAACCCCAAGCAAATAATCGGTAGATACATTGAAATAGCGGGCAAGCTGGGCAAGGGTGGCAAAATCCGGTTCCCTGTAATTATTGGCGTAGCCGTTTAAGGTGGAGATGGCAATATTGAGATCACGGGATAATTTACGCTGTGTGAGATCGTTTTCCTGCATCAGTTCTTTTAGGCGTTCCCCAAAGGTCATTTTTGCCTCCTTTCTGCGCTGCTTTGTTGCACAAAGCCATAAATGGCTTACGGGTTTGTGGCAAGCCATTTATGGCTTTGCAGCGCGCAGACACAAATCTCGCGATTGAAAATTTTAATTTTCAATCTTTCTCCTATCTGCCCGTTGTGGCGGGCATTCCAATTTTTTGTTTCTATTGTATCTTATGATGGGTTTGGCAGTCCTTAAGGTATGCAATTTGCGTTTGCTATATGCAAAAAGGGCTTTTGGGGCGTGCCGACGGGTGGGAAAGGCGGATCCTTTTGCAGGCTGGACACCCCTGCCGGGCGGACGGTTCCTTACGCATCATACATGCAAAACGGGGAATTTCACCGTTTGCATGCCACCATGCGTAAGGAACCGTCCGCCCGATATATCATGTGTCTGTATATGTCAACAGAAAGGAAATACCGCTCTTTGGAAGAGCGGTAGAAGTTGCAGGTTGGTAGTCCATTTTACTGTAATCCTTTGTACACTGAAGCAAGGCTTGCGTAATTACGCTGTGAAAAAATTGACAGAATGGATGGGATGGATTATCATAAAAAAAGAAGGGTTTTAAAAGATTGGATATATTGACTTGCTGCTTGCGAGAACGGTTTTAAGGGGTAGTCATGGGAATTGATGTGAATCCGGGGAATCGGTTTTTTGGGGAGGCCATCCATTCAAAATCTATGTGGACAAAACCAAACTGATCTCCTATACCGATAGTGTCATAAGTATAAACCGGAAGAACCTGTGTGTGAGCCGCCCGCGCCGCGTTGGAAAGTCTATGGCTGCGGACATGCTGGTTGCCTATTATGAAATCCGTAAGCGATGCGCGGTGCGTGATAGAGCGGCATACAAAGAAGTGAGTACCGTTTCAAACCGGCACTTTTTTACGGGAGATAAGAAATGCTTTTACCAAAAAAAATACGTGATTTCGTTGCAAAGGAGAACTATGTGGTCGATAAGGTGGGCATGTCCGGGTCCACGGTGTTTCTGTATGGTGACAAAGTGCTAAAGGTACAGGACAATGGCGCGGAGGCCCAAAACGAATACCGTATGATGCGGTATTTATCCGGAAAGCTTCCGGTGCCAGAGATTTATGCCCATGAGATATCGGATGGCAAATCTTATTTGCTGATGGGTAAATGCGCAGGGGAAATGGCATGCAGTCATGCATATATGCAAAATCCGTCCGTTTTGTGCAAATTGCTTGCGGACGGATTAAAAATGCTGTGGGAAACGGATATTTCGGATTGCCCCTGCAGGCAGGGATTGGCGCAAAAGCTTGTACAGGCGCAGTACCAGGTGAAAAACCATTTGGTGGATTTGGAAAATGTGGATCCCGGTACCTTTGGTGAGAACGGCTTTCGGGATCCCGCCGAACTGCTTAAGTGGCTGTATCAAAATATGCCGGAAGAAGAATTGGTTTTGTCCCACGGGGATTACTGTCTCCCCAACCTGTTTGGCGTGCAGGATAAAGTCACCGGTTTCATAGATTTGGGGAAATCGGGAATCGCGGATAAATGGTGCGATATTGCGTTATGCTACCGGAGCTTATCCCACAATTACGGCGGAAAGTATTTGGGGGAGAAGGACTGCGCGTATCCGGAGTCTGACGCAATGGATTTATTTGGCGAGTTGGGGATAGAGCCGGATTGGAAAAAAATACGGTATTACATTTTGTTGGATGAATTGTTCTGAAGGGCTGCCTGCATGAACCGGACGGATGTGGGCGTTTTGCAGGACGGTCATGATAAGGGAGGATTTATGCAATGCACTTGGGATGACGTGGAAGCGCACATTGCCGCCTGCGCCTGCTGCCCGCTGGGCAAGACCAGACATCTGCCTGTCATGGGACGGGGAAGCAGGCAGGCCAGATTGATGCTGATTGCCGAAGCGCCCGGGGCAGAGGAGGACCGGCAGGGCATACCGTTTGTGGGAAAGTCAGGGGAAATATTGGACAGCCTTTTGCAGGACTGCGGGATGGATAGGAAGGAGATATACATTACCAACATTTTAAAATGCCATCCGCCTAACAACCGGGACCCAAAGGAGGAGGAAAAGGAAGCGTGCTTTCCCTACCTGAAATATGAGACATTCCTGCTAAAGCCTGCAATCATTGTCTGCTTAGGGCGTGTGGCCGCACAGCGTATTATTGCGCCGGATTTTAAGATTACCAGACAGCATGGCGCCTGGATATACCGTAAAAACTGTGCGCTGACCGCAACATACCATCCTTCGGCCATCCTGCGCGACACTTCCAAATATGAAAGCGCGAAGAAGGATTTTTGCGAAATCGTAAAAAAGCTGCACTCGTGTAACGGTTCAGACAGGTAAAGTGTAATGTTTTTTACCATGGTATGTTGACAAAGGATGGCATATCGTATATAGTACAATTGTATTATGAAATTCATACAGTTGTTTTGGGGAATGGGGGAAGCGTTATGGGCAACCATGTCAAAAAGATGGCGGCGCCTATCGTAATTGCCGTGTTACTGGTTCTTTATTATGTGGGATTTTTTGTCGTCTGTATGTGGATTCCTGTTCCTGTGGTGCTGAAATTTCTGCTGGGGCTTGTGCCGCTTTTGCTGGCTGGCGTGAGTATTTATGTCCTTGTGGAGCGGATTTTGGAGATAAGGAGTGGGGAAGAGGATGATCTTAGTCAATACTGATTACATTTCAGGCAAAGAGTTTAACATGCTGGGGCTGGTGAAGGGGAGCACGATCCAGTCCAAGAATATCGGCCGGGATATCACGCAGGGATTTAAAACACTGGTGGGCGGCGAACTGGGCGCTTATACGGAGATGATGAATGATGCCAGGGCCCTTGCGACTAAGCGGATGGTACAGGAGGCGGAGGCGCTTGGCGCAGATGCCGTGGTAAATATCCGGTATGCTTCCGCAGCGGTTATGCAGGGGGCGGCCGAAGTGATGGCCTACGGGACTGCCGTGAAATATATTTGATGGTCAGGTAACGGCTTGCGGGAAGCGGTGTATGTTTCAGGATGGTTTATAAGGTAAATACAGGTGCGGTGTGAGGATGTTTTGGGATCACACCGCATTTTCCTGTGTGGCAGCGCGCCGTCAGGGCATTTACAAAGAAGCCTTGGCGGGCGCATACCGATTTGAATAAGGGATAAAGGAAGCAAAGCAGATGGAAGTCAGTATTATTGTGCCGGTATTTAATGCCGAAAAAACGTTGTGCTGTTGTGTGGACAGTATTTTACATCAGGAATACAGGGATTTTGAATTGATTTTGGTGGATGACGGGAGCACGGACGGTTCCGGATCAATTTGCGACGCCTACCGTGCCAAAGACAGACGGGTAAAAGTGATCCATCAGCATAATCAGGGGGTTTCCCACGCCAGAAACGAGGCGGTTGCGATGGCCCGGGGGACTTTTTTGCAGTTCGTGGATGCGGACGACCGGATTACCCTTGACGCGACCAAGCTGATGGTGCGGGCAATGAAAGAGAATTCCTGTGATCTGGTCATTGCCGATTTTTACAGGGTCAGCGGGGAAAGGATTGCGCATAAGGGGGATATCGGAACCGACGGCGTGTTGAGCAGAACGGAGTTTGCGGATTTCATGATGGAAAATCCGGCGGATTTCTATTATGGTGTTTTATGGAACAAGCTTTTTAGGACGGAGATTGTAAGGAAATACCGCCTTTTGATGCAGGAGGATATCAGCTGGTGTGAGGATTTTTTGTTCAATTTGGAATATCTT
>CARDPF010000142.1 GCA_948960675.1 uncultured Eisenbergiella sp. | reverse complement strand
CAAAAGGAGAGTACCGCCAGGGATTGCCACAGCCGCGTAAACCAGCTGCCAAGCATCCGGGGGGAAAGCGGTGATAAATCCTGTATCTGGTAGGGAAAAGCATTCGCCGCGTAGACGGAAACCAGATAAAACAACACAAACAACGGCGCAGACAAGGCGGACAGCAGACGGTAATTTTGCTGCATAAACCCCATCAGGACAGGCTCGTAGCCCGCAAACAGGACGCCCACCAAAAACAGGATGCTGGAATTGAACCACCAGGGGCCTTCAAAAAGCTGCAGGCCGGTACCCCGGTGCATGCAGAACGCAGAGTAAAGCAGCTGGAAACCAAACAGCAGGACATACCGCATATAACGTCCGGGGACGAAACGGAAAATGACATAGAATGCAAAGGTAAACAGGGCGATGGTCAGGATAAACCACGCGTGGGTGTTGACCAGTTCCAGCCCGGCCAGGCATTTCAAAAAATGCCTTGGCTCGTAGGAGATGCCGAAAAAGGCATTCACTGCCAGATAAATCAGGTTGCAGAGAAAAAAGGGCGTGAGCAGGCGGCAGTAGCGGCGGCGGAAAAATGCGTGGAAATAGGCAGGATTTTCCCGGTAGCTTTTGGTCAGTCCGTAACCGGACTGGAAAAAGAAATAGGAGACGCACAAAAGACCGATTCCCTGCAAGAGTTTTAAGCTGCCCGGATGGACAAGCTGTTGGGAGAGGTGATGGAATACCACCAACAGCATGAAAAAGCCCCGCAGGGGCAGGGCGGACTGCCGGGAAAATGCATCGGTCCAAATTTGCCCTTTTGGGGAACGTTTGGCACCCCAAAGAAGGGAAATAAAGAAAAAAAGATAGAGAAAAAGCATGGTATTAAAAAACCTCCCCAAAACCGGCAGGTGCAATTCAGGGCTACGGCCCCATGCTTTGCCGGCTTGTCTGCCCGGTATCCCTGCATATACATACAGTTTATTGACTTTTAGTATACGCAGGCTTTTTTAAAATATGGCAAAGGGAAATCTTAATTTTTTTTGAGGATTGGAAATGAAAGCGGTTATTATTCGCGGACAATGTCACTTAGTTAAGACACGGGCTTTGGGAGACATATCGACGGACGGGGAAGGCGGATCCTTGCCACCGCCACGTATTCTCACGGTCTGCGCAGTACATGCGCAGACCTTTTACATTGACTGATAACAGTTCAGCCTTAAGCTAAACTGTTACGAAGATGCACACAAAACGGTAAAATCGCGTTTTGGTGCGTGAAGCCCTCGCAAAATCGCGCACAGGGCACGGTTTTGACTTCGCGGGATTATGGCTGGACTGTAACACTGACATTGATTCACGGGCAACATCTTGACAATCCCCCTCCTATGGGCGTACACTGTCAAAGAATGTCAGGGTGGGCAGGCGATGGCGCTGTGCGCCGGAGATATGCAGGCGGCAGGAGGAAAGATTGAAAATTAAAATTTTCAATCGCGAGATTTATGTCTGCGCGCTGCCAAGCCATAAATGGCTTGGCACAAACCCGTAAGCCATGCATGGCTTTGTGCAACAAAGCAGCGCAGAAATGAGGGAAAATATGTTTCGGGTTAGGATCATGCGGGAGCAGGACTATGACGGCGTATATGCGCTGTGGATGACGATCAAAGGGTTTTCCATCCGCAGCATAGACGATTCCAGGGAAGGGGTAGAGCGCTTTTTGAGGCGCAATCCCACCACCAGCGTGGTTGCAGAAATGGACGGCCGGATCGTGGGGGCGATTTTGTGCGGCCATGACGGCAGGAGGGGATGCCTTTACCATGTGTGCGTGGAGGAGCCTTACCGGATGCTGGGCATTGGAAAGGCGATGGTGGTGGCCTGCATGGAGGCGCTGCGCAGGGAAGGAATCAGCAAAGTGTCCCTGATAGCGTTTACCAAAAACGATGTGGGAAATGCGTTTTGGAAATGCATCGGCTGGACGAAGCGGCAAGACTTAAATTACTATGATTTTGTCTTAAATTCCAAAAATATTGAAAAATTTAACACCTAACTATTGCATATTATTCCAGAATGATGTATATTTATACAAATTGTGAAAATGTGCAGGAGGGATGGGCATGAAGTGGATACAAGGCGGCGTAACCAGCGCCAAGGGCTTTATGGCAGCGGGCGTGGAAGCGGGCGTAAAATATCAAAACAGGAAAGACATGGCGATGGTGTACAGTGCGGCTGCCTGCAGGGCGGCAGGCGTGTTTACCCGCAACATCGTGCAGGCGGCCCCGGTTTTGTGGGATAAGGATGTGGTGCATAAAAATGCATCGGCCCAGGCGGTGGTGGTCAATTCCGGCATTGCCAATGCCTGTACCGGAAAACAGGGGCTTGCCTATTGCGAGAGGACGGCTGCTGCGGCTGCGAAGGCGTTGGGAATCGGTACGGACAGTGTGCTGGTGTGTTCTACCGGGGTCATCGGCATGCAGCTTCCCATCGAAAAGCTGGAGGACGGTGCGGCAAGGCTTGCCGGGATGCTTCAGGGTACGCTGGAGGCCGGGACGGAGGCGGCCTGTGCCATAATGACGACGGATACCGTGCCCAAGCAGGTGGCGGTATCCGTAGAGATCGGCGGAAAAACCGTAACGGTGGGGGGCATGTGCAAGGGTTCGGGGATGATTCATCCCAACATGTGCACCATGCTGGCGTTTGTGACGACAGATGTGTGTATTTCCGGGGAACTTTTGCAGGAAGCGCTGTCGGCGGATGTGGAGGACACATTCAATATGGTTTCAGTGGACGGCGATACCTCCACCAACGATACCCTGCTGGTATTGGCAAACGGGCAGGCAGGCAACGCCGAAATCCGGGAGAAAAATGAGGATTATGCCATTTTTTATGAAGCGCTGCATGCGGTCAATGAAGCGCTGGCAAAGAAGATCGCGGCGGACGGCGAGGGGGCGACTGCATTGTTTGCGGCAAAGGTGGTCCATGCGGACACGAAGGCGCATGCCAAAACCCTTGCAAAATCCGTGATTACCTCCAGCCTTACCAAGGCGGCGATTTTCGGGCATGACGCCAATTGGGGAAGGATTTTGTGCGCGCTGGGGTACAGTGGCGTATCTTTTGATCCGGAGGCGGTCGAACTGTATTTGGAGAGCAGCGCAGGAAAACTGCAGATTTTTAAGGATGGGATAGCGGCAGATTACAGTGAGGAGGAGGCCACCGCCATTTTGTCCTGTCAGGAAGTGACGGCGCTTGTGGATATGAAGATGGGGCAGGAGCAGGCGACTGCCTGGGGCTGCGATTTGACTTACGAATATGTGAAAATTAACGCCGATTACAGGAGTTGAGTGCGGGCAGGGAGGTTAGGTTGAAAAACCATATGCGACAGTTTTTCAACCGTGAATTTACGCCCGCAATAGCGGGCAGGGAGGTTACCATGGAAAAGCCGGAAATGGAACAGATCATGAAAAAGGCGGAGGTGCTCATTGAGGCGCTTCCTTATATACAGAAATTTAACCGCAAAATCATTGTGGTCAAATATGGCGGTTCGGCCATGAGCAACGAGGGGCTTTTGGAGAGCGTGATACAGGATGTCACGCTGTTAAAGCTGGTGGGCTTTAAGCCCATTATTGTACACGGCGGGGGAAAAGAGATCAGCCGCTGGGTGGAAAAGGCAGGGAAAAAAGCGCAGTTTGTCAACGGGCTTCGGGTGACGGATGCAGAGACGATGGAAATTGCGGAGATGGTGCTGGGGCGCGTAAACAAGCATCTGGTTTCCATGGTGCAAAAGCTGGGTGTGCTCTCGGCGGGCATCAGCGGCAAGGACGGCGCACTTTTACAGGTGGAGAAAAAATACGCGGACGGACAGGATATCGGGTTTGTGGGGGATGTGGCAAAGGTGAATCCCAAGATCCTTTATGACCTGATCGACAATGACTATTTGCCCATTGTTTCACCGGTGGGGATGGATGCGCAGTTTGATACGTATAATATTAACGCAGACGATGCCGCCTGTGCGGTGGCCAAGGCAGTGGGTGCGGATAAGCTGGTGTTTTTGACGGACGTGGAAGGGCTTTACCGGGATTTTGGGGATAAAAATTCTTTTATTTCCCGGATTCAGGTGAGCGAGGCGGAAGAGTTGATCGACAACGGCTACATCGGGGGCGGCATGCTGCCAAAGCTTGCCAATTGTACTTCCGCGGTGAAAAGCGGTGTGCATAAGGTACACATTTTGGACGGCCGGATTCCCCATTGCCTCCTGCTGGAGGTTTTTACCGATAAAGGTGTGGGAACGGCAATTGTGGCGGACGGGGAGCCGCTGCCGGGCAGGCTGTCAGGGCAGGAATGAGGGAAATGGAATTTGTGTCTGTGCGCTGCAAAGCTGCGCGGAAATGGGGGAAATAATGGAAACGATGCAGGCTTATATCGAAGAGGCGGAAAAAGCCCTTTTACATACCTACAATCGGTATCAGGTGGTACTGGACAGGGGTGAGGGTGTATATTTATACAATATAGAAGGAAAAAAATACTTGGATTTTGCTTCCGGTATCGGTGTGTTTGCGTTGGGATACCATAATACAGAGTATAACGATGCGCTCAAGGGGCAGATTGATAAGCTGATTCATACCTCCAATTATTATTATAATGTTCCGGCGGTGGAGGCGGCTAAAAAGCTCAAGGAAGTGTCCGGCATGGACCGGGTGTTTTTTACCAACAGCGGTGCGGAGGCGGTGGAGGGGGCCATCAAGGCGGCCCGCAAATATGCGTTTTTAAAGGACGGCCAAACCGGCCATGAGATCATTGCCCTGCATCATTCTTTCCATGGCAGAACCATGGGGGCGCTTTCCGTGACGGGCAATCCCGGGTACAGGGAAGCTTTTGAGCCCGGAATCGGCAACGTCCGGTTTGCTTCCATGAATGATTGGGACAGTGTGCTTGCCTGTGTCAATGAAAAAACCTGCGCCATCCTGTTGGAAACCGTGCAGGGGGAGGGCGGCGTTTTCCCGGCAGACGAAGCATTTCTTTGGCGGCTGCGCAGGCTTTGCGATGAAAGGGATATTCTTTTGGTTTTGGACGAAATCCAGTGCGGGATGGGGCGGACCGGTTTTATGTTTGCGTGGCAGAAGTTTGGCGTAAAGCCGGATATTATGACTGTGGCCAAGGCGCTGGGCTGCGGCGTGCCGGTGGGCGCTTTTTTGATGACGGAAAAGGTAGGGCAGAATTCTTTGAAGGCGGGCGACCACGGTACGACCTATGGCGGAAACCCGCTGGCCTGCGCTGCGGTATGCAAAGTGCTTGATTTATTTGAAAAGAACCATATAATAGAACATGTAAGGCAGGTGTCGGCCTATCTGGAACAAAAGCTGGACGAACTTGCCGGTAAATATGAAGGTATACAGGCAAGGAGGGGCAGCGGACTGCTGCAGGGGCTTGTATTTGACAGGCCTGTGGCGGATATCATTGACGCTGCGCTTGCGGGAGGGCTCATTTTGATCAATGCAGGCCCTAACGTAATCCGGTTTTTGCCGCCTTTGGTGATTGGGTGTGCGGATGTGGACGAGATGCTGCGCATTCTGGAGCCATGCCTGTCTGCCGGTGCCTGACAACAAAGGAGTAGGTATGGGCTTAAAAAAAGGGCTGTTTGCCGCAGCCGGTGTTCTGGTTTTGGCGGCAGCAGGGATTGCGTTGTGGGTTTTTACCCATAAACAGGAAGCGGTGGAGATGATTCCGGACAATGCTCTCCTGGTCCGGCCGACGGTCACGCTGTGGTATACGGACGAGGCCTTGGAGGATTATCTGGCGAGCATGGCGCTGGACTATTTGGAGGAGTATGATGTCCGGGTGGTTCCGGTGCAGAAAAGCGGTTTGGAATATCTGGAGGCGGTCAATCAGGCTTCCGTGGCAAATGAAAATCTGCCGGATTTATATATTGTGGGAAATGAGAGCTTGGAGAAGGCCTATTTGGCGGGGCTGGCCGCCGGGATTTCCAATCCGGAGGATGTGATATCCGCCCGCAATTTCCCGCAGACAGCGCTGGATGCAGTGACCTATCAGGGAAAAATGGTAGCGTATCCGCTGTATTTTGAAACAAGTGCCCTGGTCTATAACAGGACTTACCTGCAGCAGGCGGCGCAGGAACTGGGCGTAGGGGAGGAAACGCTGATTCCCAAAACCATTGACGACATCCTTTCTTTCGCGGAAAACTATAACGCGCCGGAGACGGTGGAAGCGGTCTTTAAATGGGATGTGGCGGACATTTTTTACAATTATTTCTTTGCGGGCAATTATATGGATGTGGGGGGGCCCTGCGGGGATGACGAAAACCGGATAGATATTTATAATCTGGAGGCGGTCCGGGGGCTGCAGACGTATCAGGATTTGAACCAGTTCTTCTCCATTGACGCCAAAAATTCCAGCTACGATTCCGTGGTGCAGGATTTTTTGGACGGGAAACTGGTCTTTACGGTGGCTACGACGGATATTTTAAACCGGATCGCACAGGCGCGGGAAGAAGGGCTTTTTCCTTATGAGTACGGGGTGGTTCCCCTTCCGGACATCAATGGGGAGGTGCAGAGCAGGGGGCTTTCCGTGACCAGTGTGGTGGCAGTGAACGGCTATAGCACGAAAAAGGATCTGGCCAACTATTTTGCCGCCTGGCTCTCCACCTTTGGACAGGACAAGCTTTATGCCAGGGCAAAAAGGATACCGGTAAGGCTGCGCGTTGTGCCGGAGGCGGTGGGAATGGAAGGATTTATGGAGGAATATTCTTATTCCATTCCGATGCCCAAGCTGATGTCCATGGCCAATTTCTGGGTGCGCATGGAGATTGCCTATACCAAAATCTGGTCCGGGGAAAACGCATCGGATATTTTGAAAAACCTTTCCGAGCAGATTATGACGCAGGTGACGGGAATGGAGTACGTGGAGACGGAATATATCGAACTTCCAAAAGAAACACAGACGGAAACCCAGGAGGACGAAGATTCGGATTCCTGAATAGAAAATCCAATCATGGGGCATACTTTTTTCCAAAAGCCAGGCATAACGCCCGCTGTTTACAGCGGGGAAATTGCCTGTGGGCCTGCCAAGGCAGGCAGATGGGAGTGGCCATGATTGGATTTTTGATTGCAGTTTTATCGGGGGCATTGATGAGCGTGCAGGGGGTTTTTAATACCCGGGTGACGGAATCCTCCTCTATCTGGACGGCGAATGTTTTTGTGCAGTTTACCGCGTTTTTGGTGTGCATGGCGGCCTGGGGCATCACGGACCGGTCAAGCCTGTTTGGGGTTTTGCGGGTGGAGCCCAAATACATGCTGCTGGGCGGCGTGATGGGGGCTGCTATCACCTGGACAGTGATCAAAAGCATGGATTCGCTGGGCCCGGCCAAGGCGGTTTTGTTTATCGTGGTGGCGCAGATCGCGGCGGCATACCTGATCGAACTGTTTGGCATGTTCGGCACTGAAAAACAGCCCTGGGAGTGGAGAAAAGCCATCGGAATGGCCCTGGCAGTGGCAGGAATTGCCATCTTTAAGTGGGAATGACGGAATAACCATAAACGGCCGGCAGAGGGGTTGACAACGGAGATCTTGGCGGCGGAGGGGCTGATTTGTTCTCTCTCCGGCCACAAGAGCGCTACGGCTCTGCTTGACGCCATTCAGGGAGGTGCGTGCCTTGTAGTGTAGTTTTTCCAAGATCATTATATAACGTGTGGATGACGCACACCATTTTTTCATCATTATTTGTGCCGCATATTGTAATTGCCTGACAGGGAAATGTATGCTATACTCCGTTCATGGGGAACCATAGAGCCAAAGGCGGCTTTACCTTCTTGTCTTTTCGGAGGGTTCAAGTAGCCCTCCAGACGAAAGAAAGGAGGGCGA
>CARDPF010000141.1 GCA_948960675.1 uncultured Eisenbergiella sp. | reverse complement strand
ACTATAAATTCCTTGATTTTTTAAGGAAAATCACTTGACAATATAGGGAGGAAGAAAGCGAGGAAAAAAGAAAGGGCTGGCCGTTGTCCCACAGATAAATGCGGTATTTGGAGCCTTCCAGCTTCTTAAGCAGGCTGTGGGAGAGGGCATCCTGTTCTTCCATGCCGGTCAGTAAAGAGCCCATGTCCGCACAAAAGGACAGAAAGCTGTTTTGCCGCTGGCTGTTTTCCGAGACCAGCAAAAAGGCTGCGGACATGACCAGGAGAATGCCTGTGGTGATGACGCTGCATAGAAGGGTGAGTTTTTTGTGAAGCTTTTCAAACATTCAGGATTCCTCCATTCGGTAGCCCACGCCCCAGACGTTTGCCAGTCTGACGGCGCTTTGGACGGTTCTTAACCGTTTGCGCAAAAAATGGATGTAGTTGTCCAAATTGGTGTATTCCACGTCGCTGTCCGGCCCCCAGACCTGGCTGGTAAGCCGCTCCCGGGCAAGGGTTTTTTGGGGATTTTTCAGGAAGGCTTCCATAACCTGGCCTTCTTTTTTGGAGAGCACAACCTGTCCGCCGGGGCCAACCAGACACAATTCGTCGGGCCGGTAGGAAAGATCACCGAATTGCAGGGCGGTATCGCTTGCGGTTCCTAAGTGCCTGCGGACGACGCTGCGGATGCGGGCCTCCAATTCCTCAAACGCAAAGGGCTTGACCAGATAGTCGTCTGCGCCGCCATCCAGTCCTGCCAGCTTGTCGGAAAGCTCCCCCAGGGCAGTGATTAAAATTACGGGGGTGGTATCCCCCTGCGCCCGCATGTTTTGCAGGATGCGGATACCGTCTGTGCCGGGAAGCATCCGGTCTAACAGGATACAGTCATAATGGGTTTCGTTGCGGTAAAATTCCGCTTCCTCCCCGTCATGGCATTCGTCCGTTTCATATTGACGGGAGCGCAGCCAATACGCGATGGCATCGCATAGGCCGCGGTCGTCTTCCACTACTAAAATTTTCATGTGTCCCCCTATCGGTTTTAAAGTTGCTGTAAGCGTGCAGGAAGAAAAAGTGCCGCCGCCGGGCGGCACTTTTTTATGTTAAAGGAAGTTGCTGTAAGCGTGTAGGAAGTTAGGGAGAATGCGGAGCATTCTCGTAAAGTGCCGCCGCCGGGCGGCACTTTTTTATGTTAAAGGAAGTTGCTGTAAGCGTGTAGGAAGTTAGGGAGAATGCGGAGCATTCTCATAAAGTGCCGCCGCTGGGCGGCACTTTTTTATAGCATAACAGAAAAGTCTGTAAAAATGTTTTAAAATTACAGACTTTTTAAAATTTTTACTGTTATGGTGTTATTGTTCACGGGCACTGCCTGAGCCCATGGCAAAACGAAATGACATTGGTTCACAAAGTATGGAAGGGAGATTGGTATGGAAAAGAGGAAGGGGACCATGGGAAAGGCGGCGGGACGTTTTACGGCGGTTTTGGCGGCGCTTTCCCTTTTGGCATGCGGATGTGGCAGGCAGGTAGGGCTGTCCGGCACAGGGGAGGAAAATGGGCAGGAGGTTTTGCTGGGCAGGTATGTGGAGGAGTATACACCGGCTGACATTCCCTTGGGAAGATGTACGGCACCGGTGCGGCTGGACGACGGGAGAATTGCGGTTTTTTCATATAATTACGGCCCGTTTGTGACCGGGGATGAGGGAAAAAGCTGGGAACTGTGGCAGAACCAATGGTATGGGACGAAAGATCCATACATGGGCTTTCGGTGTGCGGCGATTGCGCCGGACGGCACTTTGTTTTTGGGAGGGATGGATTATTCGGAAGATGCCGGGACAGGGGAGCCGTCATCTTTGGAGGAGGAAGAAAGCAGGGAAGAAGAGACCCAATCCGCTAAGGAGCCGGAATCCCCGACAGAAGGGGAATCCATGGAGGAGACCGGGGAGGAAGGGGAGGCGGATGGCTGGGACATGGAATATCAGCTGATCCATCCGGACGGGTCTGCAGAGGATGTGGAGATTAGGGCGTTGAATGGCCGGGGAAATCATTTTTCCATGAACGGCTGCTGGTATGCGCCGGACGGGGTTTTGTATGTGACGGATATGGAGCGGATGTATGAATGGTCCAAGGAAGGCCTGACCGCTTTGTTTGATACCGATGCATGGGTGCAGCAGGTCGCTTTTGCCGGGGATAATCTGTTTGCGGTCACAAGCGAGGGGGTACTGGTCTATGACCGCAGGGAAGGTGTTTTGCGGGAAAGCGATGCCGTTTTGGATAAAATGATACAAAGAATTGCAGGGGAAAACGGGCAGTTGGTGCGGTTTGCGTCGGATGCCTACAGCATTTACCTATACGCCGGGGAGCAGGATACGCTATACCTGACCTGCGGGGAGGGGATTTACAGGCATACGTTGGGGGGAGGAACCATGGAAAAGCTTTTGGAGGGCAGTCTGTGTTCCCTGGGGGATCCTTCCACGCCTATGTTTGGGATGCTTCCTTTGACGGATAACCGTTTTTTTGTGCTGTATGGGGACGGGAGCGGTATTTTTGCTTATGACGAAAGTATGCCTGCACAGCCGGACAGGGAGTTGCAGGTATACAGTCTGGAAAAAGATGTCATGGCGCAGAAAGTTGTGAGCATGTTCCAGAGACGGCATCCGGAGTTATATGTGAATTATGAAATTGGCTGGGACGGGGAGGGGGGACAGACCAAAGAGGATGCGGTCAAGAATTTGAATACCCGGATTCTGGCCGGAAACGGACCGGATGTACTGTTTTTGGACGGATTGCCCATGGACGCATACACGGAAAAGGGAATGCTGGCCGATCTGTCAAAGACTTTGGAAAAAGCAGGGGAAACCGAACCGCTTTTTGGGAATATTGCCGGTGCGTTTGAAGAAGGAGGAAAAGTCTTTGCGGTTCCTGCGCGGTGCAAATTTCCGTGTCTGCTGGGTCCGGCGGAGGAAATGGGGAAAATTGCGGATATAGAAGGGATGGCGGATGCGGTAGAGTCGCTGCGGATGCGGCAGGAAACCGGCAGCGTGTCGGGCACCATGGAGGCTCTTCCCACGCTGCAACTGCTGGCATCCTCCTGCGCCCCGGCGTGGGAGGGCGAAGAAAACGGCGTGGACATGGCAGCGGTGGAAGCATTTTATACACAGGCACTGCGGATCTACGAGGCGGAAAAAAAAGGAATCTCACAGGAAGAAAAGGAAGCGTGGAAAGATACCAACTATGGAATTGATGGAGCCAGGAAGGAGTTCCCATGGATGCTCATCGACAAAAATGCCATAACGGCATATTTTCAGGACAAAGACAGCTTTGCAATGGGATATGCCAACGAAATGTGGGGACTGCAGGTGATGTTTTCCGTCTGCAGGCAGAGAAAGGAACTGTCGTGTGATGTGATGCCGGGACAGGCGCAGCATGTTTTCTATCCCTATACCATAGCCGGTATCAGCGCGCTGGCGAAAGAAGAGGAACTGGCGCAGCAATTTGTGGAACTTCTGCTTACACAGGAGGCGGCCTGCGGGGAAGGGTTTTTTGTGAACCGGGCCGCCATGGAGGAAAGTGCGACGCTAAACAGCGGCGATGAAAACGGCGTGATCGGTTCCATGAGCATGACGGGGACTTCCCGTCAGGTCATGGAACTGTACCAGCTGACACAGGAGGAAATGGCGTGGATGTATGGGACACTGGAGGCTTTGCAGACGCCGTATCTGCAGAACGAAAGGCTGGAAAGCGCCGTGTTGGAGACGGGGGAAAAGCTGTTAAACGGTGAAATCGGCATGCAGGAGGCGCTGGCGGAGGTAGAAGGCAGGGTGAAGCTTTCCCTGGCGGAATAAAGCGGTGGATAATGAAAAAAAGAAACCTGATTGCGTATGCTTTTTTACTGCCAAGTCTGTGCGGCGTATTGTTTTTTTACCTGATCCCCTTTGCAGATGTGGTGCGCCGTTCCTTTTTGACGGCGGTGACAAAAGAATTTTGCGGCTTGGACAATTACAGGACGGTGTTCCAAAATGAGGCGTTCCTTTTGGCGTCCCGCAATACGGCGCGGTTTTGCCTCTTTTGCCTGCCGGTTTTATTGGGACTGGGACTGCTTGTGGCCATATTGCTGGAGCGGCATTGCGAAGGGAAAAGATTTTTGTCCGCCTACCTGTTGCCGATGGCGGTTCCTTCCGCAACGGTGGTATTGGTGTGGAAAATGTTTTTTGCAAAGCAGGGGCTTTTCAATGCCTGGCTGGGTGATTTTGCCGCGATGCTTGGAAAAGAACGGGTTTTTACGACGGATTATATGGATAGTGGGGCGGCTTTTTGGGTACTGGTGGCAAGCTATATCTGGAAAAACCTGGGCTATACGGTGACGCTCTGGTTTGCCGGGCTTTTGTCCGTTTCCTCCGAGCAGAGGGAAGCGGCAAGGGTGGATGGGGCCGGGGCATGGCAGGTTTTTTGGAGGGTGGTGTTTCCACAGCTTCTGCCAAACCTCTATACGATTGGGGTACTTTCCTTTCTGAATGCGTTTAAGGTATTTCGGGAGGCATATCTGGTGGCAGGTTCCTATCCCCATGAAAGTATGTACATGCTACAGCATTTGTTCAACAACTGGTTTGTGAATCTTTCGCTGGATAAGATGGCCGCCGCCGCAGTGGTTACGGGGGCGGTCATGATCACTGGCATCCTGCTATTGCAGCGACTGTGGGAAAAAGAATAATGCGTAAAATGGATGGACAAAAAGTGCCGGATACAGGCAAAAAAGGTGGAGGGAAAATGCGCAGACGGATAGAAAACGGCATAACGGCGGTGTGTCTGGCCATGCTGGCGCTTTTGATCTGCCTGCCGGTGGCGCTGTTGCTTTCCGGTTCCATCACAGGGGATTATGAGATGTGGGAGCGGCTTTTGCCCATGACGCCTGCGGGGGAGGGCTACGTGCGCTGGCATTGGATCCCGGAATTTCCGGATTTTTCCCGGTACGGAAAGCTGCTTTTTGCGACGCCGCAGTTTTTCGTACTGTTTTGGAACTCGGTAAAGATCACGGTGCTGATTTTGGCAGGACAGCTGCTGGTAGCGGTACCGGCGGCATGGTCTTTTGCACGGTATGATTTTTGGATGAAGAAAGTTTGGTTTTGCGTCTATGTGGTGCTGATGCTGCTTCCCTTTCAGGTGACTATGCTGTCCCAGTATCTGGTGCTGGACAGATTTGGGCTTTTGGATACCCATTGGGCGGTGGTTTTACCCGCTGCCTTTTCCACGTTTCCGGTGTTTTTGCTTTACCGGAGCTTTCGTGGCATTCCGGAAAGCCTTCTGGAAGCGGCCAGAATGGACGGGGCGGGGGAATGGTATTTGTTTTGGCGCATCGGGCTGCCCTTGGCGGAGGGGGGAATCTGGTCCGCCGTGGTACTGAATTTTTTGGAATGCTGGAATCTGATCGAACAGCCCCTGGCTTTTTTGGAGGAACAGTCCCTGTGGCCCCTGTCTTTGTATCTGCCACAGGTCGGTCTGGAGCGGGCCGGGTTTGCAATGACGGCATCCGTGGTCACGCTTGTGCCTGCCCTGCTGGTGTTTGCTTTTGGGAAGGAGTATCTGGAACAGGGAATTTCGGCGGCGGGAACGAAGGGATAAAAAGGGGGCAGTTCCTGTAGGGATCCGCAACCCTGCTGTCTGTAGACGGATTGCTGGCGGTGGCAGGATTTTGGGAGGTATGAGGATGGAGTTTTGGAAAAGCAAACGGAAAATGATGGCGGCGATAGGGGGCTTTTTGGCTTTTATGATGGTCTCTACCCTGATATCCAAAAGTGTCTATGCCTATCAGCTTCCCCAAATTACAGTGGAAGAGGCAAAAAAGAGAACGCTAGGCCGTGTGGTGAAGCTGCAGGGAACTGTGACGCAGGGGCAGGAATTTGCGGTATCGGTGCTGCCGTCCATCCGGGTCGATACGGTTAAGGCAGGAAAGGGAGACGAAGTAGAGGAGGGGGACGTACTTTTTACACTGGATATGCAGGATTTGCAAGAGCAGATTGCAAAGCAGGAATTGGATATCAGGAAGCTGGAAGTACAGATTGCGACCCTGCAGCATAACCAGGGGCTTGCGGACGCGGAAAAGGTGCGCGACACAAACCGGCTGCTGGAGGATTATCTTGCGGAAGCCACAGACAGGGAGACGGCAATCAGCCGGGCGAAAATACAGGAGGACGAGGCAAATGCGGATTTGCAAAGGCATCTGGAGGATGCCCCGCAGATTACCGATGAAAAGGGACGGGAGGAAGCGTTTGCCGCTTATGACGATTGGGTGGAGAGGGGAAAGCGGCTCAAAGAAGAGGTAAAGCAGCTGACAGCTGCGCTGACGGCAGCACGGCGGGAGGTGGAGGAAGCGCAGGCGGCAGTGGATGCGTGGAAAGAAAAGCAGGGGAACGGGACGCTGTTTAGCATGGAAACCCAGACTGTGCCGTCAGGTTTCGTACCGTTAGAAACCGGATTCATGCTGCCGGAAACAGGGTCTGTAATGCCGGATTTCATACCGTTAGAAACCGGATCCGTGCTGCCGGATGAAGAACTGCCGGAAGCCGGATCTGTGCCGTCCGGTGTAACACCGCCGGAAACGGAGCCTGCGCTGCCGGATGCAGACCCGGTGGAAACAGAGTCTGTGCCGCTGGATGCAGATCCGCCGGAAACAGAGTCTGTGCCGCTGGATGTAGACCCGCCGGAAACAGAGTCTGTGCCGCCGGGTGCAGACCCGGCAGAAACGGAACCTGCATCGCCGGATGCAGACCCGCCGGAAACAGAGTCTGCATCGCCGGATGTAGACCCGCCGGAAACAGTGCCTGCGCTGCCGGACGTGACGCCGCCGAACAGTGCACCGAAAGAGCCGGGACAGTCGCTGGAGGTTTTACAAAAACGGTTGGAGGAGGCAATTGCCAGACAAAATGCTTGCGAAGATGCTTTGGGGGAGGCACAGGACAAGCTGCAGGAGCATCAGGAGGAGGGCAGGGTGCGGCCGGATTTTGCGGAGGAGGATGCCGAGAAAAAGAACTGGGAGGCGCAGGCCGAAACGCTGCGCCGAAGCGCCGAAAGCGCAGGCTGGGCTTATGACGATGCCCTGCGGCAAAAGCAAAACACGCTTAAGGAGGCGCAGCGGAAGGTGGATGATTCCGTAGAACCCGAAACCCTGCAGGATACGCTGGTTTTGAACCAATTGGAATTGTCCTGGCAAAAAGAGGTGCTGCAGGGATACCGCAAATTGCAGGAGCAGGATGGAAAAGTCACGGCACGGCAGAAAGGGGTAGTGACGGCGGTTCGTGTATCGCCGGGAAACGATACGCCCGACGGGGCAGCGGTGGTTTATGCCGACCGGGAAGAGAATCTGGAATTTTGGATGACCGTTCCCAAAGAACAAAAAAAGTATGTAAATCAAGGGACACAGGGAAGCCTCCAGTTGGGCAATGAGCGGCTGGACTGCGCGGTGGAATATCTGGAACCCCAGACAGACGGAAGCTATTTGGCTGTTTTCTCCCTGCCGCAGGGGACGGGAAATATGGGGGAGAGCGGAACCTTTGTGGTATCATGGCAGTCGGAAAGCTATCCGTGCTGTGTGCCGTCGAATTTGGTCTATGCGGAAAAAGAGCGGCATTACATTTATGTGGTGCGCAGGCAGCAGGGGATTTTGGGCGAAGAGATGGTAGCGGAAAAAAGGTATGTCAAAGTACTGGAAGAGGGGGACAGCTATGCCGCCCTGGAGGGGGATGCCCTGACGGAGGGCGAAGAGGTGATCGCTTCTTCCACAAAGGAAATCAAAGACCAGACGGTGGTCAGGTATCGGATACCGGACGGGGAGTAGCAGACCAAACCAATGTCATGATGTTGGGGTCAAAAGGTATTTTGCCCCCTATGATACCACGGATTGCGCTACACTACGTGCTCCCGCAATAGATCGGAAGAGCGTCGTGTAGGGAAAGAGTGTAGA
>CARDPF010000140.1 GCA_948960675.1 uncultured Eisenbergiella sp. | reverse complement strand
TTTGGTGAAATTCCCCGTTTTGCATGTATACATGCGTAAGAACTGCCGCACTGTAGGGGGGGGCTGCCCTACCGTTGCCACGCCTGCCTGCTCCCATGGCTAAAATGACATTGCTTCATACCCCGTTACCTGCAGCGGGGTGTTTTCTTGGGGGAGGTGGCTTGATGGAAAAAATAGGAGTTTTATGTGCAAGTGATACGGAACTTGCGCCGTTTCTGGATCATATCCGGCCTGCCGGGGTTATGAAAAAAGCGATGCTGGAGTTTTATGAGGGACGTATGGGCCGGGCGGATGTTGTGGCGGCTTATAGCGGTGTCTGCAAGGTGAACGCCGCCGTTGCCACCCAGCTGATGATCGATATTTTCCACGTGACTGCGGTTATCAATGCGGGAACGGCGGGGGGGATGGATGAGAACGTGCAGCTTTTTGATACCGTGATAGGGGAAAAAATGCTGTATCATGACGTTGCGGAAGATATTTTGACGCAGTTCCATCCGTGGCTGCAGGAGAATTGCTTCCGGGCCGATGCAGGCCTGCTGGAGGCGGCCAGGCAATACAGCCTGGCGTCTCCTTTTCCCATCCGTTTTGGTATCATGGCCACAGGGGAGCAGTTCATTGAGGACGAAAAGCGCGCAGAAATCAACCGAAAGTATGCGCCGCTTTCGGTTGATATGGAGACGGCCGCCGTTGCGCATGTCTGTCATGTGAACGGCGTACCGTTTTTGGCCGTCCGGACGGTTACGGATACGGCGGCGCACCAGGGCATAGGGAATTTTGACCAAAACTGTGAAACCGCGTCCGGGATATCTGCAAAAATTGTGCTGGGCATTTTGGAACATGTGCAAAGCATGCTCTAGTACAGCATTGCTAGTACGCTATTGCCGACGGTTGTCCTGCGAAGCGGCAGCGTAATCGGTCATGACATCCAAGAACCAGCGTTCAAAAGCTGCCGTGAGGGTATCGACAAGTTCCGGGTGTGCGTGGGACAAATCGTTTCGCTCCAAAGGGTCATCCTCCAGGTTGTACAGCCCGGGCGCATGGGGCGCCGGGATGGTGCGGAAGGAATCGTCGAAGGGATAAGGCTTTTGGGGCAGCGTTTCTGCGGATTTGATTTGTTCGTCCAACGCAATGACGTAAGGGGGCACCTGATGCGCTTCGTCGATGGGCGGCCAGACCAGCTTCCATTTTCCAAGGCGCACGGCGGCGTTACATTTGGGAACGGGGGTAAAGCGGTTATACTGCCAAAAGGACGGTTCCTGGGGAAACGGATTGTGGGACAGTAAGTCTTTTAGGCGGCTTTTCCCGTCGAGGGCCAGCCCATCAGGGAGTGGGATCCGGCAGGCCTCCAGAAGGGTGGGGAACCAGTCGCAGCCGTGGAAAAAGGAATGGCAGCGGCTGTCGGGCGCAAGGTATCCGGGCCAGCGGATGACGGCGGGGACACGGATGCCGCCCTCAAAGGCATCGCCTTTTTCCCCGTGTAAAAAGCAGTTGTACCGGTTACAGTCTCCCGAAAGCTGGGGGCCGTTATCGCTGGAAAAGACAACGATGGTGTTTTGCGCCAGTCCGTTTTCTTCCATAAAATCCAGAATTTGCCCAATGCCCTCATCCATGCAGGCGATCATGCCGTAAAGGGTGGAGACCGTTTCGGAAAAGGCGCCGGTTTTGGCAAACGGCGTTACATAGCTTTCCGGGCATTGGAAGGGAAAATGGGGCGCGTTGTAGGCGATATGCAAAAAGAAGGGCTGCTCCTTGTTTTCGGCGAGAAAACGCAGCGATTCCCGGGTAATCAGGTGGGTCATGTATGTGCCGTCGGAGGGTTCCACCGTGTGGTTGCGGTAGAGTTTGTAGCGGTAATAATCGCTCCAGCCGCCCCGGAAGCCCACGAAGGTGTCAAAGCCCCGGTTGCAGGGATGGTAGGCGTCGCCGATCAGGCCGAGGTGCCATTTGCCGATCAGGCCGGTGCGGTAGCCATGCTGCTTAAGGACGGCAGCGAGGGTGGTTTCCCGCAGGCTGAGACGGTCATGGCCGATCGCTTCGTAGGTGTCTACCGCCCCGGTCCGGTGGGGATAGCGTCCGGTAAGCAGGGCGGCCCGGGCGGGTGCGCAGACAGGGGAGGCAGCATAGCAGTGGGAGAGGGCGCAGCCCTCTGATACAAGCCGGTCAAGGGAGGGCGTGCGGGAACTGCCGTCGCCGAAAATGCCGAAATCCCCGTATCCCATGTCGTCTGCTAGGATGTAAATGATGTTGGGTGTCTGGTTCATAAATGCCTCCTTTAAAACCACTTTACTTTCATGACAAAATTTTTGGCGTCATGATAGCCTGCTTTTTGGTAATAGCGCTCGTGGGACGCGTCATTGACGGCCTGTAGCTCCACGCAGGAAGCGCCCTTTTGGCGCACCAGGTTTTCCAGCTTTTCCAAAAACACAGAACCGATGCCTTTGTTCTGGTATGCGGGAGCGATCAGGATTTCATCCAGATAATAGCAGGTGATATCATCGTATTGCCGGAAATATCCCATGGCAAAGCCGATGGCGCAATGGTTATCCTCCAAAAGAAGGGAAAACGAATCTTCCATGGACAGAATCTGGCGGATCCGTTTTTCGGCGCGCCCCCAAGTCCAACAGCCGCCTTCCTCCCCGTTATATTGGGACAGGTAAAGGGGGACGACGGCAGGAAGGTCCGACAGATGCATTTCGCGGACATCCGCCCCCTTTTTAACGAATACATAATTTTTCCATACCTGCATATCCGAAGCCAGTTCGCATTCATAGGAAAAAAGTCCCTTTGCCGCTTCCTGCAGTTCTTTAAGCGTGTGTGCGATGAAATTCCGGTCGTACTGCGTTTCGTCCACCGTACAAAGGCTTTGCTTTTCCATTTTGCCGACGCCTTCGCGGATGCTCAAAAGAATCCGGCCGTTTTCTTTTAATACCTTGTTCATTTGCTTAAAGGCAAGGGGAAGCTTGGAGGTCTCGATATGCACCAGCCCGGCAATGACGGTGATCGCGTCCACCGTACCGATATGGGAATAATCGCCAAGCATGTCCGCTTCATAAAAAGGAAGGGACGGATTTTTTTTTCGTGCGATCTTTAGGCTTTCCCGGCTGAAATCCACCCCCAACGCCTGGTATCCGGCGGCAGCAATCCTTGCCGTCTCGTATCCGGCGTTACAGCAAAGATCCAATACCCGCGCCCCTTTTGGGAGCGGTTTTAAAAAGTCCTTCAGACAGGTAAGGGCGGCGTCGGGGGCATAACCCTGTCCGGCCCATTGCGCCGCGGTTTTATCGTAATATTCCATGGTTTGGCACATCGGTGTTTTTCCTTTCCTGATACCTGCGTATCATTTTCCCGCTCCGGTCATTATACCATAGAATCGGTTTTGCAGATACCGATTTGCTGCAAAAAATATCGAAAAAGGTAGCAGGGCAGCCCTCTTACCGGGCAGGCGCATCCAAAGCTGTACTAGGTACAGCTTGTGCATGATCACATGTAAAACAGGGAATTTCACCAAAACGCCGTTCCATTCCAAGCAACCGGAAAGCGCGGAAACTCGCTGCGCTCAAACAGTCCGCGTTTTCCGGTCGGAATGGAATGTCGTTTTGGGAAATTCCACTGTTTTACATGCCACCATGCGCAAGCTGTATCTAGTACAGCTTTGGACGCGCCTGCCCGGTAAGAGGGCTGCCCCGCCGCCAAATTCCCATCCCCAGCCTGCAGGCACGCCGCCAGGGCCCATGGCTAAGTGAAATGACATGATGTTGGGGTCAAAAGGTATTTTGACCCCTATGATACCGCGGATTGCTTCGCGCTCTGCGCTCCCGCAATCCTAAAACACCTCAAATCCACCCATTTTTCTGCGGAAAATGGCTACTTTTCGGTGTTTTTGCGGGTCCCAAAGTCATGTATTGACATACAAGCATGTCATACATGACCTTTTGACCCTGGTATCATGACATTGATTTCTGAACTGTTACGACTGGTCTGCTATAGGGAAAGAAATTTTTTGCAGTGGTTTGATTTTTGGGAAGTTTGTGCTATAGTTTTATTGCAAGAAGGAGTTTTGCGCCAATAAATTAGGAATTTACGCCCGCTAAGGCGGGCAGGAAGGTTAGGTTGAAAAACCATATGCGACAGTTTTTCAACCGTGAATTTACGCCCGCTAAGGCGGGCAGGAAGGTTAAGATGAAGAAACCGGAAATGATCATTTTCGATTATGGGCATACGCTGTTGTATGAACCGGGGTTTGACGTCCTGCGGGGAGAGAGGGCGGCGTTTTCCTATATTGTGGAAAATCCCCGCCATTTGACGGCGGAGCAGGTTTCTACGGCGGTACAGGAATTGTTTGGGGAGTTGCAGGGGCTGCGTGAGAGCGGCATTGAAATCCATGAGTGGCAGTTTATGCGCCTGGCTTATGAGTCTTTGGGGATCAAATTCTGCATTTCTTACCCGGAGTTGGAAGAGGTTATATGGGATGCCATTTCACCGGGGGCCGTGATGCCGGGGGCGGACAAAATGCTGGCTTACCTTGCAAAAGAAAAAATCCGCACGGCGGTCATCAGCAATATCGGATGGTCGGGGAATGCCCTGAAAAACCGTATGAACAGGCTTCTTCCGGATAACCGGTTTGAATTTATCATGGCATCCAGCGAGTACGTAGTCCGAAAGCCCAACAGAATGCTGTTTGAGATTGCGCTCCAAAAGGCGGGCCTGGCTGCAGACCGGGTATGGTATTGCGGTGATAACAAAAAGGCAGATGTGGAAGGCGCGCACGGCGCAGGAATCTATCCGGTATGGTATCAGGGAAGCGTACCCGGTGAGGAAAATACTTTTGGAAAGAGGGAAGGGGAAGAAAAGCCTGCCTTTGATTATCTTTGCATTCAGGACTGGGGGCAGCTGCCTTTGGTTTTGGGATAGGAGGAAAAGGGATGTTTCGGGAAATGAGGAGAACGCGCCAGCTTCTGGACGGGGCAGAGAGCATGAGGATTTTGGAAGAAGGGACGTCGGGCGTGCTGGCGTTATTGGGGGATGGGGAATATCCGTACGCGGTTCCTATCAGCTATGTGTGCGAAGGGGATAAAATTTATTTTCACGGGGCAAAAAGCGGGCATAAAATCGACGCTATCAAAAGACATCCCAAGGCTTCCTTTTGTGTCATCGGACAGGATAGCGTCGTGCCGGAAAAATATACGACCCGTTATGCGAGCGTGATTGCCTTCGGAAAAATCAGGATTTTGGAGGATGAGAAAGAGGGCATAAGGGCGGCGCGGCTGCTGGCAAAAAAATACCATCCTTTGGGTACACAAAAGGAGTGGATGCAGGAAATCCAAAAGGAGTGGAAGGCCCTGTGCATGATGGAGCTTTGTGTGGAACATATGACCGGAAAAGAAGGTATGGAACTTGTGAAAGAGAGGGAGCGCGGGAGGATGGGGCAATGACAAACCGGGAACGGAGGGATGCCGGGCTGGCCTATATTGCGGATGAGGACGTTTTTGCACAAATGCTGGCCTGCAGGAGGATTTTACAGAAACTAAATTTTATGGATCGCTGTGACATTACAGGAATCAGCGAGACCGTAAAGGAGCTTTTCGGAAAATCGGAGGGCGCTTTTGTCAATCCGCCGTTTTACTGTGATTACGGAAAGCATATTGAGGTGGGGAAAAATTTTTTTGCCAATTATAATTGCACGCTGTTGGACGTTGCGAAAATCCGGATTGGGGATAACTGCCAGATGGCGCCCAATGTGGCCATTTACACGGCCGGGCACCCGGTGTATCCTGCGACCCGCGATTCGGGCTACGAATACGGTAAAGAAGTGACGATAGGGGATCATGTGTGGCTGGGAGGAAGCACGGTGGTCTGTCCGGGTGTCCATATCGGCAGCAACGTGGTAATCGGTGCAGGCAGCGTGGTGACAAAGGATATTCCGGACTGGTGCATCGCCGCAGGCAATCCCTGCAGGGTGATCCGCAAAATCACGGATGCCGACAAAAGAAAACTCTTCCGCGACGAAGAAATCGACGAAGAAGCCTGGAACAACATTCTGGCATCCGTACAATAGCCGTCCGGCGTAAACAGCAATCCGTGGTATCATGGGGGGCAAAAGGCCATTGGTTCCGGTTTGTCTCAACTGTCACAAGGAATGCGCTATTTTGGGAAAAGGCATTGCAAAATCATGGTAAATCCGTTATAGTAGAGAAGGAATTGCCGGTGACTGTGCAAAGGAAACGGTCTGGCAGTCCGTAAAATTTTACTTATGAGGAGGATACACTCATGAAAATCAAATTTGGTGTAAAAGAGGTTGTGGCGATCGGTATCGGCACCGCGCTTTTCATCGTGCTGACCAACGTACAGATTCCGGTGGGCTTCATCCCGAATACGGCCCTGCAGACCCGCGCGGCGGTGCTGGCGTTTTTCTCCGCGGTCTTTGGCCCTATCGTGGGCGGTGTGGTAGGCCTTTTGGGACATGCGCTGGGGGATGCGCTGTTTTACGGAAGCATCTGGTGGAGTTGGGTGTTCCCGGAAGCGGTGTTCGGCGTAGTGGTCGGCCTGTTTGCCGCAAAGTATAAGGTCAGGGAAGGTGGCTTTGGCGGAAAAGAGATCGCCATGTTTAATATCATCCAGGCCATCGGCAACGCGGCTGCATGGATTTTGGTTGCCCCGGTTCTGGACATCGTGGTTTATGCGGAGCCTGCCAACAAGGTATTTACGCAGGGCGCAACGGCATGCGTTTTAAACATTGTCATCATCGGCATTTTGGGGACGCTTCTTTTGGTGGCGTATTCCAAGGTTGGCGCTAAGTCCGGCAGCCTTTCCAAAGAGGACTGATACATGACCCCTATCATCGAGTTTAAAAATTATACTTTTAAATATCGATCACAGGCAGAGCCCACTCTCCGGGATATTGATCTTGCGGTCTATCCCGGGGAGAAGGTTTTAATTGTGGGACCTTCCGGGTCAGGGAAATCCACCCTGGCGCATTGCATCAACGGAATGGTTCCTTTTTCTTTTCCCGGGGAGAGCACGGGCAGTCTGTCTGTGAACGGTAAGGATCCCGCCAAGACGGGAATTTTTGGCATGTCCAAGACGGTGGGAACGGTTCTGCAGGACACGGACGGACAGTTTATCGGACTGACGGTGGCGGAGGATGTGGCTTTTGCGCTGGAAAACGACTGCGTGGAGCAGGGGAAGATGTTTTCGCTGGTGGATCAGGTGGCGGAGGTGGTGGACATTAAAAAGCTGCTGCGCCATGCCCCCACGGAACTGTCCGGCGGGCAGAAGCAGCGGGTTTCCATGGCGGGCGTGCTGGTGGACGATGTGGACATCCTGTTGTTTGACGAGCCGCTGGCCAATCTGGATCCGGCAACCGGCAAGCGGGCCATCGACCTGATCGACCGTATCCACCGGGAAAAGAAGAAAACCGTGCTGATTATCGAACACCGGTTGGAGGATGTACTGTACCGGGACGTGGATCGGATTGTCGTGATCGGTGACGGAAGGGTGGCGGCGGACCAAAAGCCGGACGACCTTTTGGCGACGGATATCCTGATTCGCGAAGGGATCCGGGAGCCTTTGTATGTGACGGCCCTAAAGCATGCCGGATGCCAAATTTTGGCAAAAGACCGGCCCCAGCACATCGAGACCATGTGTCTTGCGCCCTACCGGGAAAAGCTGCAGGCCTGGTACGAGCAGGTGAAGCTGCCAAAGCCGCAGGCGGAGCGGGAACCGGCGCTGGAGGTGCTGGATCTGGATTTTTCCTATGTATCCGGGAATCCGATTTTGTCGGACATTCACTTTAGGGTCAACAAAGGGGAAATGATTTCCATTGTTGGCAAAAACGGTGCGGGAAAAAGCACGCTGTCCAATTTGATTTGCGGATTTATCCATCCCGACCGGGGAAAAATCCTTTTAAACAATACGGATATCGCGGAGAAATCCATCAAGGAGCGGGGGGAAGTGATCGGGCTGGTGATGCAGAA
>CARDPF010000139.1 GCA_948960675.1 uncultured Eisenbergiella sp. | reverse complement strand
CATGCACAGGCACACAGACATCGGACGGGCAAGCCGGTATAAGCAAGTAGGGCGGTAGCCCGGATTGCGCATACCGGCGGCGGTTGCGTGAGCGCGCCAGCGCGGAGCAACCGGCTTTCCTGCGTGGTGGCGCGTCAACCCCGGCGCATACCGGTTTGCTTCAGAATCCATAAGAAAGGATAACGGTATTTTGACAGGTTGCTGTATGAAAATACAATATAAGTTGAATATTTATTTGCATTATGTTAAAATTTGGAAAGAAATGGGGGGAAGGGTATTGCAACTTGGCAAAAAAGCGTTACAAACCGGTAAAGCCAAACGGTAACAAAAAAGACGGAAAGCAGGGAAGGAACGGATGGGAAAAAGGGGATTGGAGGCACTCGCTGCGGCAGTGGCGTTTCTGGTACTGGCCGTTGTAGGTTTTGCAAAAGAAAAGGAAGCAGGGCATGTGGTCATCAACGAGATATGCAGCAACAATTTTGCGGCAAAGAGCGACGGAAACGGAAATTACCCGGATTGTGTGGAACTTTATAATCCGGGGGAGGAACCCTTTTTGATGGACGGTTGCTTTCTTACGGACGATAAGGACGAGCCTGAAAAGTTTCCGTTGGAGGGCGTTGTTGTCCCGGCCAGGGGGCATGCCGTTGTCTGGCTGCCAAAGGAGAGGGGGCTGCGCCTGTCGAAGGAGGGGGATACGCTTTTTTTGGTGGATGCCGTCCATGGGGTTTTTTGGGATGAGGCGGCGATTCCGCCGCTCTCTTACGATACAACCTATGGCAGAATCCGGGACGGGACGGATGGGTGGTCGGTGATGACGCCTACCTTGGGAAATTCCAATGACGGCGCAGGGCGTCTGCCTGCCGTTTTGCTGGAAAAGCCGGTGTTTGACACTGCAAGCGGGTTTTATGAAACGGAATTTTTGTTGCGGATCAGTTCCCCACAGGGCAAAAAAATTTATTATACCTTGGACGGCAGCGAACCGACGAAGGATTCCCTGCCTTACCGGGAACCGCTTTTGATTGCCGACAATACGCTGCAGGAAAACCGGTATGCTATGCGGACGGATTTGGCTCCCACCCAGGCGTATGCGCCACAGTTTGCGGTGGATAAGGCGACCGTGGTGCGTGCGGCCTGCTATGACGAGGCCACAGACCGGATCAGCGAAACCGTGACGGCAACTTTTTTGGTAGGCTATGAAAAGAGGACGGAATATGCCAATATGGCCGTTTTGTCCCTGACAGCGGATCCCAAAGCCCTTTTTGATCCCCAAACCGGCATTTACGGCAACGGCGCAGCGTATGAAGCCTACCTTGCGGACGGGGGCATGGGGGAAGGGGAGGTGTTGGACAGCTTTGTGGACGATTTGGGACAGACCCGGCATCGTTACATGGCATCCAATGCTTTTTGCGAGGGAAAAGAGTGGGAGAGAAAGGCGTGTATCACCTATTTTGACGAAAACCATTCCCATTGTTTTACGCAAAATGTGGGGATCCGCATTGCGGGGAATTCCACGCGGAGCGCACAGCAGAAATCCCTGAATCTTTTTGCGAGGGATATTTATGGGGAAGGGACAAAGATTCCTTATGATTTTTTCGGCAGAAAAGAGGCTTATTCCTCTGTGAAAATCCGTAACGGGGGAGGAAACATGGCCGGCATCAAATTTCTGGACGCCTTTTTGGAGGAGGCGGCCAGGGAGAGGGAATCCGTCTGTGTACAGGGGACAAAGCCCTGCGCCGTGTTTCTCAACGGGGAATACTGGGGACTTTACAATATCCGGGAACGGTATAACGCCGAGTATCTTGCGGCCCGCTTCGGCGTGGATCCGGATGGGGTCATGCTGGTGAAGGCGGGAAATGCGGTTACACTTCCGCAGGAAACCATGGAAGCCTACAACTATATGCTGGATGTGGTGACGCAGTGTGACCTTTCCTATGAGGATACCTATGCGCTGGCACAGGGCCTGGTGGATATCCAAAGCCTGATTGATTTTTGCTGTATCCATCTCTATCTGGATAACCGGGATGTGGCGCTTGGCTACAATACCGCGCTTTGGCGCACCCAACAGGAGGGGATGGCTTATGGCGACGGAAAATGGCGTTTCATGCTCTATGATTTGGATGAATGCGCCCACCCGGACAGCAATTTGTGGGAGGGTAGGGAAAACTGGATGGCGCAGCATGCGCTGTTTTGTGAGCCGGTAGTCCAGAGCCTGTTGGACAATGGGGAATTTCGCAGACAGTTCTGCATTTCTTTTATGGACATTGCCAACACGACTTTTTCTTATGGGAGAATCCATGGACTGTTGGAGGAGTGGGGGCAGATTTACGGCGCGCAGACGGTGAAAGACCACCGGCGGTTTTTTGACGCCGGTTATGGGCCAAAGGATTTTGCGGCGGATATGGACAGACTGGATGCCTTTTTTAAACAGCGTTTTTCATTTGCGATGGAAAGTTTGTCCCAAACCTTTGGCCTGTCCGGCGAACTGGTGCGGGTCAGTGTGCATGTCAACCTTCCGGAGGCGGGAACGGTTTTTCTTAACACGGCCCGCCTGGAAAACTGCAGTGCATGGGAAGGAATGTATTATAGCGACTTTCCGGTTGCCCTTTCCGTCCGTGCAAACGAAGGATACCGGTTTGTGGGCTGGGAAGGGGAAGGAGCGCCTGCGCAGGAGGCAGGGATCCTTTCTTTGGAAAACGGGGATGTGGCCCTTACGGCAGTTTTTGAAAAGAAATAGCAGGCGCAAAATGCCGGAAAAGGATGGGGACGGACATGGAAACGTACCGGGTGGAAGATAAATTTTGCTGTGGCGAACAGGAAATGTACCAATTGCAGAGGCGGCTGGATGCAGTGCTTTTGACGGACGGATATGGAAACGGGACGGGGGGATATACCGTGAGCAGCCTGTATTTTGACGATTTTAAGGATAGCTGTCTGGCCGATACGGAGGCGGGAAGCAACAGGCGCAGAAAGTACCGGATTCGGATTTACAACCGCTCGTTGGACGTCATCAAGCTGGAAATCAAGGAAAAGAGGGATAACCGGGTTTGCAAAAGGACAAAGCGCATTTCGGCCGGGGAAATGGAACGCTTAAAGAACGGGCAGTGCATAGCGGACGAGGGTACAGGGCAGGATCCGGCCTTTCTCTTTAATCTGGCGATCCGGACGCGGGGGCTGTTGCCGAAGGTGATCGTCACTTACGAGCGCATGGCCTATCTTTATGCGCCCGGTAACGTGCGGATTACCTTTGACCGCAATGTGCGGGCGGGACAGCGTGTGGAGGAATTCGGAAAGGAAGTTTTCCATGATTTTAACAGGGAGGAAGACGCGGTTTTGGAACTGAAATATGATGCGTTCCTGCCGTCCTTTATTCCACAGCTTTTGGAACAAAATTCCCTGCGGCAGACCGCTTTTTCAAAATACCGGATCTGCAGGAACGGATATAGGGTTTAGGTTTGTCCATGGCCCTCTGCGGGGGCTTTGCGCGCCAAAATGCGGTTTTGCATTTTGCGTGGATCTGCGTTACGGAAGGAATGGGCGGTTTAGCGGCTTTTGGGATCGAAAAATACGGAGGAAAAGAAATGTCGGTGCGAGATGTCATTAAAAACAGTGTGTTTGAATCATTGGGAGAGGGAAGAAACCTGACTGCCAAAACGGTCATCCTCATTTTGTTTTTTGCCTGTCTGGCAGGGCTTTACATTTTTTGTGTGTACAAGCTGTTGGGAAAGGCGGCTTTTTATTCAAAGGATTTAAATCTTACCATATGCGGTATGCCGGTCATTGTGGCGGCCATTATGATTGCCATGCAGTCCAATTTGCTGGTTTCCTTCGGGATGGTTGGGGCATTGTCCATTGTCCGGTTCCGGAACGCGCTGAAAAACCCGCTGGATTTGCTTTACCTGTTTTGGGCGATCAGCGTCGGCATCATTGTGGGCGTCGGGCTTGCCATGCTGGCGGTGATTTTGTCCGCCATGATGACCCTGCTTTTGTTTACGGCCGGTAAAATCCCCAATGCGAAAGCGCCGGAGCTTTTGGTACTGCGCGGCAGTCTCAAAAAGGCGGATTATACGGCGCTCTTTAACGCCATCGGCAAATACTGCAAGTATTACCGGGAAAAGGCCAGAACCGTCCGCAACGGCGAGACGGAAATCATCATCGAAATCCGCGCGAAGGAGCGGGAGGCGCTGCTGCAGGCTTTGGGGAAAATGGAATTTTTCACGCAGATCCATTGCGTCGCCCATGACGGGGAATGCCGGGTGTAGCAATTGACCCCGGCATGCCTTTGGGGGGAAGGAGCCTGTAACGGTTATTCTGCAGGCTTTGTTGTCCGGCGGTGGAAAGCGGCCCGGGTGCTGCCGCTAATGACCGCCGCCATGGGGGAACGAGGACACACAAAAGATTCTGGACATTTTAAAGAGCAGGAATGTGCATGTGACGTTTTTTATGACGGGGGGATGGGCGGCCGGATAGGCATACATGAAAAAGCGGAATGTTTGAATGTTTGCATGGGCGTACATGCTTATAGAGATATAAATATGATTACTATTCACGGCCCGGGGGCCGCTCATAGTAACTAAATATGTGCGTCTATTTTTGTGAAATTGCAGAAAAATGTGGATAGTAAATTCAGGCTGTGGTATAGTAGTAGCGTAACGATGGTATGGAGAAACCGTCTGGGTTTATGGAAAGTTTTGGAGGTTGGGAATATGGTATACCCTTATGCAACACTAAGCGATACAACAGAAGTGGTTCATTCAGAAATGAGAGCGGACGGGAGGGTTAAAGTATATATTGAAAAGGCTGTTTATGACGGATTCCATAATGCAACATGTTATTTGCCGGATTACACATGGGAAGGTATAGTTGGTTTCTCTGATGAGGAAATGGCTTATTATAAAGAATTTGTTGAAAATAATGCTCATTTAATAATGGAATTTGCAAAAGAAGGAGGATTTGCAAATGCCTCAAATTTTTAAATTTGGTGGTTATATTATTTTTTTCTGGTCAAATGAGAATAAACCAACAGAGTCGATTCATGTTCATATTGCGGAACATAATCCGAGAGCAAACGCAACAAAAATATGGATAACGAGAAAAATCTGTAGCTGTAGATTTGGGAAAAGACGATCTGCCTGAAAACCTTGTGGAAGCTTTTCTGGATTCTCCTATGAATTGTGGAGAAAGATGGGCAGAAAAGGAACGAACACACAGGAAACGCTGTATCAAGATGATACAATCCCTTGCAGAAAGCGGCATGATTGATTGGGGCAGGCAAAAACCGGAAAATATTTGTGGTCTTCTCCATGTTGAAGTATTCCGCATGGAACTGGAAAAATTTCTGAGACAGATCTGCTCCTTGAAGCTTAAAGATATTGATTGGAAAATGGATGTCATTTACATTTGCCAGGACAAAACCAAAAAGTCGCTGGTCATTCCACTGAGGGCATCTTATGGAAATGCAATCGTTGATTATATCTTGAATGAACGCCCGGAAAGCAAAGATGCACATGTATTTCTAAAGAACACAGCACCATTTGGTTATGTGATATATTTATGTACTTGTGGTTATGCTATTTCCAATTTTGCCTTGATTCTACGTAATTCAGTCTCAAGAACGCTTACACGAATAGCAAGCATTTCTTTTTCATTATCTATCTTTAATGCTTCATGTAAATTTCTTGACAAGTCAAGATGCCCTTCAGCTACACGCTGGATATTGACACGTATTTCATTTTCAAGTGTCAATTTGATATCTGTTACACTTGTTTCAATGTTTGTCGTGCGCTGTCTAAGGTCTTGCATTTCGGAAAGAATCAGATCAAGTTTTTCGCTGTCTGTCATATTATCACCGCCTTTGTTGTGATTATATGTGTTACTGATACTGGTATGTAGATAGTATATCACAATTCAGGTGCAAAGTCTATTCAATTATCAAGGTACTTCAGGGTTGTTTCACGAACCTTCTCAAACAACATTATTTATTACAAGCGTACCAACAATTAACAAAAACAGGATTTGACGACCGCCTTTACCCTTGATTCTTTTTTCAGCCGCTTTTATCAGCTAAAAAAGCGCAGAATTATCCCTGTCTTCTATTTACTCTTTTTTTAGAATCCTATATACTGTTTTATGTCAGTAAAAACTATTGATTCCGTTGAAGACATATTTTTCCCTTAATCCAGGGTCATCGCTGAAATCATCTATGGCTTTTGTCATGATTTTGGAACAGTCACCGCCCAGCATGGCAATCCGCAGGATGTTGTAGGCAAACTTACGGATCAGCGCCAGGTTGTTCCTCGATTTCTTTGCCGGTGACCTGTCTTCACGGAATGCATCATCCAGCACATGGTGCAGACGGTTTTCCACTGACCAGTGTTCCCTTTTTATCCGCCCCATTTCTTCCGCCCCCAGTTCCATATCTGAAATCATTCCGGTTTTCTGCAGATCCCTTCCCATTTCTTCATTCTGGGCCGGCTTTGGCCTCCACCTGGAACCTTTTTCCAGAAAAGTTTTTGTATCCGGTGTTATATCGTTCCCCTGTTCATCCCTTTCCACCGGTATGCGTATCTGCCGGGAGAAACCCACTGTTTTTACAAAAGGTCATTCCTTCTGTGTCTTCGTCAGAAGGCCGCATTCTGTACACACGCTGTAAAAACGGTATTCCTGCCTGTCACGGTTCCTTTCCTGCCGGGTGGCTTCCTCATACTTTTCCTGCATTTCAGGATGTCTTGGCCTGTAATTTTTGTCTTCTTTCATCTTTTTATGGTCTTCTGACATTTCTTCAAAATACTTCACTATCTCATCATAGGACTGCGGCTGGTTCTTTTTTACCATCAGCACAAAATGCCCTTCCTGTGAAAGGATCTGCCCCATGATCCGGGTCTGTGTTCCTACCGCATCCGTGGTAACAATACTCCCTTGTATATCTAGAAGCCTTAAAAGCTCCGGTATCGCCTTAATCTCACAGTCTTTATTTTGGATGGGGAACTGCGCAAGTACCAGTCCCGTTGCCGCATCTACCGCATTCAATACCATTGGCGCCCTGAAATTCTTCACTTTCTCCATTGCCGCCCGCAGCGCCTTTCCATCAATGGATATATGGATCCCCTTTGTGCACAAAATTTCACCAATCCATTCCATGAATTCCAGCGAAAACAGTTCCACCCCTATCCCGGACAGAATCCGGCAGGCCGTCGGCAGTGAGGCAATGCCATTTTTTAATGGAAGGTATTCCCTTAATTCTTCCAGGTGCTTTTTACACCACCTTAAACTTCTGCGTATGGTAGTCCGCCCTGCCAGGAAACCGGTTACCAGGCATACCAATACTTCCGCATGGTCATGTTTTGTCTCCCGGCCGCACCGCGGGTCCGGCACTGCTTTCATGTATTCCAACAGCGGCTTCGTCCGGAATCCATTTTCAGCACACGGAAAATTCCACTCCTGTTTTTGTCAATAACTCTTCCTGTTCTGCGCTGATCTTTGACACCACCCTTTCTTTTTCAAAATACAACAGGTAAATACTTTTCAATATCTGCAGGTTTTGAAGTTCCACCCCATGTTCCTTATAGATCCGTCTGCCCAGGGATGCTGCCTGGGAACTGAACTGATAGTGGAAGTCCTGTTCCGTTTTTATCTTTCTTTTGACAGGTAAGTCTCCGGCGACCATTTCCGCAGGATGACCGAAAGGACTTCCTCCCAGTCATCCCTCAGGGGCTTCTTCCACCCTTCCGGGCACAGCTGCCAGACCGCCTGGGAAAATCCATACTCCTTCACTTCAATCCCACCCAGAGATATTTTCTTCTTTTCGCTTTTTATGACCCCTTCCGGGGTGATGATGCCGGTGTAAGTATCTACCGGCTGTGGGTATTTTTTCCCAGGAACGCGTCTGGAGGTACGTTTATAAAGATAATAGGTATCTCCTTTCTTTTTGACGGTGGTTCCCCGTGTCCGCTGGGCCTGCACCCATTCTGGGTATCTTTTCCCTGTTGCTGGTATAGTGTCCTCCCTATATTGTCAAGTGATTTTCCTTAAAAAATCAAGGAATTTATAGTTA
>CARDPF010000138.1 GCA_948960675.1 uncultured Eisenbergiella sp. | reverse complement strand
GGGTATATGCTGTTTGTAAATGCCAGCGTGGGGGTAGGAGTGTTGAAGCTGGTCGGCGTGCTGACCAAAAAGAAGGACAAAAGAATCCGGTGGATGTCCGCTATGATGGCCGGGATTGTGACCGTCACAGTGTACGCCGAAACGTGGAGTTTGTTTTGGAAAGTCGGTATGCTTGCCCACCTGCTGTTACTCTTTTTTGCCGTATTGTCTGCCGTTTTGTGCAGGGACGCATTTGCCAGATTGTATCAGGGTTTCCGGAGGGAATGTATTTCCTGGGACGGTTTTTTGTTTCTTTTGCTGGCGCTGGCGATTGCCTTTTGTACATCCCGGGGCATACAGCACACGGATACGGGGATTTACCATGCCCAGACCATCCGCTGGTATGAGGAGTACGGGCTGGTGAAGGGGCTGGCCAATTTGCAGCAGCATTTTGGCTATAACAGCGCCTATCTGGGGTTTGCATCCGTTTTCTCCATGAAGTGGCTGTTGGGGCGTTCCCTGCATGTGACCACGGGGTTTTTGGCGTTTCTGTTATGCGGCTGGGCGCTGACAGGGTTGAAAGATTTTAAAAGGCATGAGAATAATCTGGCGGATGTGAGCCGGTTCGGCATTCTGATTTACACGATGGTGAATGTGGAAGGGCTGATGTCCCCGGCCACGGATTATGCCGCCATGTATTTATCCCTGTATGTCATTGTCAGATGGGCGGAATTGGTGGCGGAGCGGGCAAAAGAGGCCGATTTGTCGGATTATGCCCTTTTGTGTGTGTTGGCGGTTTGTGTGGCTACCTACAAGCTGTCTGCGGGTATTTTGGTTTTGCTGGCGCTGTATCCTGCCGTGCGGCTGGTGCGGGAAGGACAGTGGCGGCAGACCGGGGTCTATCTGGGAGCGGGTGTTTTGGTCTTGCTGCCTTTTCTGGCCCGCAATGTGTTGCTTTCCGGCTGGCTTGTGTATCCCTATGCGGGAATTGATTGGTTTTTTGTGGACTGGAAGGTTCCGGCCTGGCAGCTGCAGCACGATTCCGACCAGATCAAGGTATGGGGGAAGTGCCTGTTCGATGTGGCAAAGGCAGACGCGCCCCTTTGGGAGTGGCTTCCGCTATGGTGGGAGGCCAAGGATACGTATGAAAAAATGCTGATAGAGGCCAACCTTGCGGCGGTGTGTGTGGAGGCCTTAGGCATCCTGCACACGGTATGGCATGGCAAAAGGGTGGCTTGGGAGCGGGTGATTTTGCACCTGACGGTTTTTGTGGGAAATCTTGCCTGGTTTTGGATGGCGCCTTTTATCCGGTACGGGCTGGCGTTTCTGCTGGAATTTCCCCTTCTGGCCATCGGCAGCTGGCTGAAACGAATGGAAAACGGGGGGATCCGGATTTTAGCCGGTTTCGGCAGCGCGGTGGTTTATCTGCTGTTGTGTTGCTATTTTAGTTATTACACGGTAGCAGATATGAACTGGGTAAAGGCCCATTTTCGGGATCCGGCCTATGTGCGGCAGCAGGATTACGACCGGGTGGAGACAGCATCCATGCAGGTGGGAAGCCTGACCGTCTATTATCCGGTAAACGGAGATAATATCAGCTACCATGCTTTTCCGGCCACGGCCTGTAAGCCCATGGCACAGCGCACGGGCATGCGGGGGAGCAGGATAGAGGACGGGTTTTACCCGTTGGAATGAAGGGGCATCCTTTGGGCTTGGAAAACGTAAAACAAAGAGGGAGAAGGGATATGGTGGGGGTGCAGCTGTCCGGGGGACTGGGCAACCAGATGTTTGAATATGCCTTGTATCTGCGGCTAAAGGCCATGGGCAGGGAGGTGAAAATTGATGATTTTACCTGTTATGGGGCCGGGAACCGCAGGCTGGCGCTTTCGGTGTTTGGAATCGGCTGTCAGGAGGACGAAAGGACGGGGGATGTGCTGCACTATGCGCGCCTGACCCAAAAGGAATATGTTAGCCTGACGGATTCCTCCCTTGGACCGGCATGCCGGATTCGGCGCAAACTGATGGGGCGCAGGGATCTCTCCTACCGGGAATATAGCGTGAATTATGATCCGGCGGTTCTGGAAAAGGATCCGGTCCTGCTTCTGGGATGTTTTCAGTCGGAGAAATATTTTGCCCCGGTGAGAGACAAAGTGCGGGAAGCGTACCGGTTCCGGAATCTTTCATTGTCCCCAAGCCAGCGGGAGTATGAAAGGCGGATTTGTTCCTGCGCCTCGGTGGGGGTGCATATCCGGCGGGGGGATTATCTGGATCCCAGATACCGTGGGCTTTATGTAGGAATTTGCGGGGAGGATTATTATAAAAGAGCAATGGAAGCCGTCCGCAAACAAATTCCCGGCGCCGTGTTTTTCTTTTTTTCCAATGACACCCCGTGGGTGAAGGCGCATTACGACGGGCCGGACTGTGTGACGGTGGAGGGAAGCGACGAGGATACCGGGTATGTGGATTTGTACCTGATGAGCAGATGCCGTCACCAGATCATGGCAAACAGTTCGTTTTCCTGGTGGGGGGCATGGCTGAACCAGAATCCGGATAAAAGGGTGATGGCCCCGGCGAGGTGGCTGAACCGGACGGGAGACGGGCAGGTTTATGACCGGGAAGAATGCCGGGACATTTATACGGAAGAAATGACCGTTATCTGAAAAAACGGGGAAAAAGGAGCAGGGATGTTTGGGATTTTAAAAAAACTGACGCACATTTTGAACAGGGGACAGAAGCGCAGGGTCATGTGGCTGGGCGTTATGATTTTTATCGGCGCGCTGCTGGAAATGCTGGGGGTAGGCCTGATTATGCCCGTGGTGGAAGGCGTGATGAGTCCGGAGCGGCTGGTGGAAAAGGATTACATCCGGTTTCTGGGGAAATTTTTGCCCTACGATACGCCGTCGGAATGGATGCTGGTGTTGATTTTTGCCGTGATGGCGGCTTATTTTGTCAAAAATGCGTATCTGCTTTTGCAAATTTGGGTGCAGTCCCGCTTCGTCAATAAAAACCAATCGGCCACGATCAGCTACATGCTGGAGGAATATTTAAACCGTCCCTACGAGTTTTACTTAAACGCGGACATTCCCACGATCTTTCGGACCATCGACGGGGATGTGCCCAAGGTTTTTTCGGTGCTGATGGAGTTTATCCAGCTGGCCACGGAATTGATGGTGTCTGCCGTGCTGGGTATTTTTCTTCTGGTGAAAAGCCCGGTCATGACGATCATGCTGCTGGGGATTATGGTGGGAATGACGCTGGTGATTACCAGAGGGCTGCGTCCGTTGCTAAACCGGTGGGGAAGCACTACCCAGCGCCTGCAGAGCCAGATGGGAAAATGGCGGCTGCAGTCTATTTACGGGATTAAAGATGTAAAGATACTGAATAAAGAACATTATTTTGCCTCCAATTTCGGCAAATATTCCGTGCGCAATGCCAGGATTGCCTCCAATTACCAGGTACTTAACAGCATGCCCCGTATGCTGCTGGAGACATTTTGCATCTGTGGGATTTTGGGGTATTTGGCGGTGTGTATTGTGACCAGTGCGGATTTGTCGCAGCTGGTGCCCCAGATCAGTGCCTTTGCGGTGGCGGCAATGCGGCTGATGCCCTCCATCAACCGAATCAATACCCACATCGGGAACATTTCCTTCTATGAGCCCAGCGTCAATTATGTATATGAAAATGTGGATTTTACATCTTACCGGCTGCACGGGAAGTATGAGAGGGAGGAAAAACCGCAGACGGCACCGATGGTGCTAAAGAAGGAAATCCGGATGGCGGATGTGACCTATGTCTATCCGGAGAGTGACAAAATTGTGCTGGATCATGCCGACATGGTGGTTCCTGTGGGGAAATCCGTGGGCATTATGGGGCCTTCCGGGTCGGGCAAGAGCACGGCGGTGGATGTGCTTTTGGGGCTGCTTCGGGTGCGCAGCGGCAACATTTATTGCGACGGCCGGGATATTTTTGAAAATTATGAATCCTGGCTTTCCCATGTGGGTTATATTCCCCAATCCATTTACTTAACGGACGATTCCATCCGGGAAAACATCGCGTTCGGTGTGGCCAGGGATGAGATCGACGACGCACGGATCTGGGAGGTACTAAAAGAGGCGCAGATGAAGGAGTTTGTGGAAGGGCTGGAGGAAGGCCTGGATATGACCGTAGGGGACCGGGGAGTGCGTCTCTCCGGCGGGCAGCGGCAGCGGCTGGGCATTGCCAGGGCTCTGTACCATAATCCGGAAATTTTGGTATTCGACGAGGCCACAAGCGCTTTGGATACGGATACGGAGACCGCCATCATGGAGGCCATCGACAGCTTCCATGGCAGGAAAACGCTGATTATCATTGCGCACAGGCTGCGCACCATCGAAAATTGTGATATGATTTATAAGGTGGACAAGGGAAAAATCACGCGGACCACATTGGGACAGGAGCGTTAAAAAGGCCTAAATCTGGCGGGAAGACGGTTTGCGTAAAAGGCGGTTGTCGGCAGTGCAATGGCCGGTGACCATAGACGGGATGGGAACGGATATGAAAAATTTGTGGTTGAAGATGAAGGAACAGCCTGATAAATGGATTTTTTGGGGGATGCTGGCGGTAGTTTTGGCAAGTATGGTTCCGGTCTGGGTTTTGTCCTTTTATGCGGCGCCCAATTGCGACGACTATATTTACGGTGCGGCGACCCATGCGGCATGGCAAAGCACCGGGTCGGTTTGGGAGGTGCTGCGGGCGGCGGCAAAGACCACGGCACAATACTGGCATAACTGGCAGGGAACCTATTCTTCCATCTTTCTGATGACCCTGTCTCCGGGCATCGGGCAGGAAAAATGGTATTTTCTTACCACTTTTCTTATGACGGGAATGCTGGCGGGAAGCATGTTTGCGCTTTTGTATGTGGTATTGAAAAAATATGTGGGGGCTTGGGGGTATCAGGCCGGAGCCTGTGTGCTGGTCTTACTGTTTCTCGCCGTTGAGACCATGGTGGCGCCCACGGACGGGCTGTATTGGTATAACGGCGCGGTACATTATGTGTTTATGGAGTCCGCGCTGTTTTTTCAGACGGCTGTGTTTATGGGCTTTCGCAAGGCCGAAAAAAAAGGCGCGCGCATGCTTTTGCTGGCGCTGTCCTGCCTGCTTGCCTTTGTGCTGGGCGGGGCGAATTTGCTGACGGGTCTGCAGGCATGCATTCTGGCGGTTTTGTTTTGCGGGTACAGCCTGTTGTTTGCGGCGGTTGGTTCCAAAAAACAGGCATCCGACAGGGTCTGCCGGGTGTTGTTTGGAAAGGTTTTGGAGGGGGGAGCAGGGGAGAAACGGCAGCTTTGGCTGGCGCTTCCGCTTTTGGTAACATTGGCGGGCTTTGGCATGAATGTGCTTGCGCCCGGCAACAACATCCGGGAGACGACTGCGGAGGGGATGGGAGCCGTCCGGGCGGTGGTTTTATCCTTTTACTGGGCGGCGGTTTTTGTGACGGAGTGGATGACGCCGCTGGTGCTGGCCGGTTTTGCGGTATTGTGCCCGGTGATATGGCGGATGGTCAGCCATGTAGAGGATTCGCATGGGAAAGCTTCGTTTTTGCGTCCCGTTGTGGCATTGGCGGTCAGCGTCTGCCTGTTTGCGGCGATGTTTACGCCGACGCTGTACGCGACCTCCAGCGAAGGACCGGACCGCTGTAAAAACGTGATGCGGATTGTGCTGTATCTGCTGGTCTTTTTCAATCTGGTCAACTGGCTGGGATGGTGTCTGGCCAACCGGCCCAAAAGCCTGCCCGTTTGTATCGCAAAAGAGGTGGGGAAAAAGTCCATGACATGGTCGGCAATCGGGTTTTTGTGGATGGGAGCCGTCTTTTTGCTGGCGGCGGACAAAAATACGTATACGTCCGTTTCAGCGCTGCGCTGTCTTGCAAATGGCGAGGCGGTGCGGTATGATGAAGAAAACCGGGAGCGGTTTGCGCTTTACAACGACGAAGCCGTTTTGGATGTGGTAATCACGCCCCTGACGGCCCGGCCATATTTGCTGTTTAAGGAAGACGTGGGCAATGAGGGAAGCCCGGATTACTGGATTAATATAGCGATCGTGGGGTATTACGGGAAAAACAGTCTCACGGTACAAAAAGTAGCGGATTAAGAATAAGGTGATACGACAAAACCGTAACAGGCGGTGCAATCGTTTCCGATAGGGGAGTTTATATGCTTGGGACCAAATTATCAGAGGGGCAGGGATTGGGAAACCAGCTGTTTTGCTATGTGGCCACCCGCTGCCTTGCCAAGAAGCGGGGATTGGATTTTGCCATATTGGGCGGGGAAACGCTGGCCAACAATATCCACAGCCGGTGCGGCCTGTATTTCATGGATTTGGATATGGGCGTGGACGCTGTGGAGGAAGATTTTGCCCGGGTGTATCGGGAACGGGAGGAGCGGCTGTTTATGGGCAACTCCCGTCATGACATGACCCACGGCTGTTATGTGGCGGGGACGGACCGGGAACTGTTTGCCGTGCCGGACAATACACTGCTTTTGGGCAATCTGCAGGCGGAGGACTATTTTTACGAATACCGGGACGAAATCCGAAAATGGCTGGCGGTAAAGCCCGAGTATGACTGCCGGGAATTCTCCCGGGACCATCTGTGTATTCTCCATTTGCGCTGCTCCGATTACATGGATTTTCCGGAATTGTTTCTGCGCAAAAAATATTGGATGGACGGCATGAAGCAGATGAAAAAGATCGACCCCAAGATGGAATTTATGATCATCACCAACGATGTGCGGGAGGCCGGTAAAATCCTGCCGGGAATACCCGCCTGTAATTTTGACTTGGCAAAGGATTATTCCATCTTGAAAAATGCCAGGTACCTGCTGCTGGCAAATTCCTCCTTTACGTATTTCCCGGCCCTGACCAGCGATACCGTGCAGTATATCCTGGCCCCGAAGTATTGGGCGCGGCATAACGTGTCCAACGGGTACTGGGCCTCGGAGCAGAATATTTATACCGGCTGGCATTATATGGACCGGAAGGGAAGGGTGTTTACCGCGCAGGAGTGCCGGGACGAACTGGAACGCTATAAGCAGACCTCCCGGGAGTATGCCCGCTTAAACCAAAGGCCGGAGGGCGTCCGCAAAGCCTGCTGGCAGTGTACCAGCCGCCTGCGCTACACCGCCTACCGCCTTGCCCGCCTCTACCGGGGAGCAATGCGCAGGGTGCGGGGTGTGCGGGGGGGAAAGTGAGGAATTTCTGCCTGCGCGGTCCGGAAACCGCCGCCCCTCCCGCCCCTGGCCTACCGGCTTTTCGCATCCGGGCTTGCGGACGGGAAATTTTTGTCAAATCCCTTCTCATTCCAAACTGCCCCTAAGCGCGAAAACTCGCTGCGCTCAAACAGTTCGCGCTTAGGGACAGGAATGATCAGGTCTTTGCCAAAATTTCTCCGTCCGCAAGCCAGGGATGCGAAAAGCCGGTAGGCCAGGGGCGGGAGGAACGGCGGCTTCCGGACCGCACAGACAGAAATTCAGTCATGTTCCCGCACGCCGTTTGGATAGGGAGTGGAAGTGGCAGGCAATATCCTGACGCCCATTGTATTCCATCGCAGCGGCACTCTCCTCCTTGCGGCTGTCGCAAGACAGCCCGCGCCGGCGGTGTGCCCTCTGCGGGACCCTTGAAAACGCGTCGGCACTTGGGCTGTGTCCTTTACAGCCCTACGTGCCGCTACGCGTTTTCGGAGCGGGAGCGTGTCCAAAGAGGGCACACCGTTGGCGCGGGCGTCCTCCCCCGCCACCAGAAAGGAGACCCACCACATGGAATGGAAAAATGGAAGGCTGCAGCTGCCGGACGTAACTTTGATGGCGATGACCAGCGTGAAGGTGATGGAGACGGTCAAAGCGATGCTTTACAGTATGCGGGGCATTGATTTTGGGGATGCCGTACTGATTTCCCACAAAAGGCCGGTCTATCTGCCGGGGCGGATCCGCTTTGCAAAGACGACAAAGCTGACGGATATAGACTGCTTTAATTATAAGATGCTGTATGAATTGGGGGACTAGATCGGAAGAGCGTCGTGTAGGGAAAGAGTGTAGATCTCGGTGGTCG
>CARDPF010000137.1 GCA_948960675.1 uncultured Eisenbergiella sp. | reverse complement strand
TCAACCACCCTTCTTGGAATTTCCTATATTTGAATTATACAGGAAGCTCCTTACATATAATGGGTAGCCGTCTATACTTCCACCGGCTTTCCATACAAAGGTTTCACCACCGAAATCCCGGGGAACTTTTCGTCCATCCGCTTTTTGAACCTGTGGGTATCCACCGTTTGGGATATCGGCGGAAACGCATCATCGAAGTGATCCAGCAAAATACGTTTGGGCCGCAGGCGTTCCACCACCCTAAGCGCCTCCTTCTCCAGATTTTTGCTTCCCTGATAAGGCAGTATCAAAAGATCCGCCCCCTCGGGATAGCAAACCCCATCCATAAGCCCCAGACTCCCCATGACCAGCACGGTTTTTCCTTCCGCCCGCAGTTCGTAAAGATAAGTTTGCCCTCCCTCCGGGAAAAACCGGTGCAGCCAGGCGAGGGATACCGCATTGCGCAGATAGTGCACCGTCCGCAGGGAAAAAAGCCGTTTTGCCGCCTGCCCGATTCCGGGCCGCGCATGTTTCCCCTCCCATACCCTGATTTTGACGTCCCCAATACGGAAAACGGTTCCAGGCCCCACCTGTACCACACGGCCGGTTTCTTCCGCAATCCGCCCAAGGGTTTTCGCCGCCACGCTGCCGCAGTACACCGTGGCCTCGCAGGGACTGTCCTCCTCCAAAAATTCGGACACCTCCAGCATGTGGTCCAGATGCCCGTGGGTAATGCAAATGCTTTCGTTTCCCCAAAAATCTTCTATGCAATTGGGATTCTCCCCGCCCACAAGCTGCACAAACGGATCAAACAGTATCCGCTCCCCACAAATCTCTGCCAAAACGCTGGCCGTTCCCAACCATGTAATTTTCATGCCTGCCTCCACCCTGTATTTTCACGGTCTGCACCGTTTTGGACTGACATATTATAAGAATAATGAAACATCCCCGAATGCCAGTTCTTTTATTTCTCCCGAGTCCTGCTGCACCACAAGCCTTCCGTCCGCCAGAATTTTTGTCGCTTCGGCCTCATATTCCTGTTTTTGGGCCACCACCCGCACCCGGCGTCCCACCACTATGTTGCGTTCCCGGTACAGCGGTGAAATCTCTTCTTTCTGCGCCTCCTCCATCAGGTTGTTGACAATGGCGGCCAAAAGGGCGTTTTGGTCGACGCAATCCCCTTTTTGCAAAATGGCCCCGGCCTTATCCCGCAATTCCTCCGGGAATCCCCCTTCCGGCTCAAAAAGGTTCAAACCGATTCCCACCACCACAAACTCAATCGCCCCGGTCTCAAAATCCGTCACCGCTTCCGTGAGGATGCCTCCCACCTTCTTATCTTCCAAATACAGGTCATTCATCCATTTTACCCAAAGCGCCACCTTGCAGATTTCCTCCACGCCCCGCATTGCCGCCACGGCGGCGGCAGTGGTGAGCAGTAAACTGTCCTGCACGCCTTTTTGCGGCCTAAGCACTACGGAAAAATAGATGCCGCTTTGGTAGGGCGAATAAAAGCGCCTCCCCCGCCTACCGCTGCCCTCCGTCTGGCAGCAGGCGGCAATCACTGTGCCGTTTGGGGCGTTTTGGGCGATTCCCGCCTGCTTTGCGGTCCGGTTTGTGGAAGCCGTCACCTCGGAAACGATGACCGGCACATCCCTGTGCCGCAGTTTTGCCCGGATACCGTCGGCGTGCAAAAGGTTACTGCTTTCCGTCAGGATATACCCCCGGTTGGTACCCGCAAGAATCGTATACCCTTCCATGCGCAACGCTTTCACCGCCTTGGAAACCGCCGCCCGCGTGCAATCCAGCTGCTCCGCAATTTTTTCCCCCGAAACGCATATCCCCTTATGCGCGGTGAGTATTGCCAGCAGTTCCGATTTGACCGACATATTCCCCACCTTTCCCGGCTTTTATCCCCCGTCCTGCAAGATATCCGTCCTGTCCAGACCCCGGCTCTTTTTGGAAGCAATCCAGTTCCAGTCCCGTCGCCTCTTCAAACTCTTTGGCCCATTCCTTGGTGCTAAAAAAGACCAATGCGCCCTGCCCGCCGTCGCCGGTGGCATAATAGCGCGACGCTGCATCCCCCTGTTCCAAAAGATTGTTGAATATCCCTAAAACCGTACCGTCAATCCAGTCGTTCTCCACCTCCATCTGCCAGGTAAGGGTTTCCCCTTTCCATTCCAGCAAAACCGTCAGGCTTCCTTCCCCCGCTTCCCAATCCACATGCTGTATATCCTCCCGGATATTTGCCACACCGTCCAATTCGCCTGCGTGCGCCAACGCCAGCATTCCTTCCAGCACTTCGATATAATCTACGCTGATATCCCAGCCCTCAAAGTCAAACCAAAACACCTCGCCGCTATATCCGGTAATTTCCCATTCATCATTATAGGAGGGCATTCCCAGTTCCGACAACAGCCAAGTGTAGGGATACCCCTCCACATAAGCCTGCATCCCGTACTCCTCCATACTGTTTCTGGCGGCATCCACCACTTCCTTTGGCACCGTAAATCCCAGCGAACGCAACACTTCCACCTGCCTGTCCAGCGGAACATAATCCGGGTAATCGGCCGGATGAAATTCCTGCCCCCATTCCCCGCCGGCTACATAGTCCTGCGCCTGTCCGGCCTTTTTCTCCCCGCCATCCCAAACTGCAGACCATGCCGAAAGCGCCAGGTATCCGGCAATCACCACAGCGATCATCACATTGAAAACCCAGCCCGGCCAATACGCAACCTTCCGGCCTGTCACAAAAAGCAGGTTTTTCTGGGCGCACAGCTGCAGCATGGCAGATGCCTGTTCCCGGCTCCCCACCGCCTCTTTGGGAAGCATGAGAAAATGTCTCCTGTTCTCCTTGAAAAAATAGAACGCAAATTCCCCTTCCGTCACCCACCGCAATTCTTCCCAGGGCAGCACGGTCTTATTCTTTCCCCTATGGGCCTGCTCCACTCCCATATCCGTCATCACAATTTCCCAGTCCCCACAGGTATCGTTTTGCACAATCCCCTTTTTGATCTGCCGGCGGATTCTTTTCTCCGGGTTTGTTTTGCCGTTTTTCAATAGCAGTAAACCCAGTAGTAATAGAAACAGAATAAACACCGCAAATATCCGGTTCCCCCCAAAAACCTGCAAACGCCCCGCCGCAAAAGCCATACATACCAGCAGAAGCATAAACGCCCCTGCCCGTACGCCCATATTCTCCCGGGAATGCCCCATCGCACCCGACCGTATGGCCTGCGCCGCACCTGTCAGAAGCTGTGCCCATTTTTCTTCATTGATCCGGAAAAAAAACCGGAAAAGCACAGGACTGTCCTCCCGCCGGTTTTCCTGCCAGACAAACGTACCTTCCTGCGTTTCCCCCTCTGTTTTGGACTCCTGTCCACGGTCCGGCAGCGGCTCCTTGCGCAAAGACGCCAAAAACGCCTCCCTTTCCCTCTCATCCAAAAAGACCCTGTTAGGCATGGCATACCAGACAATCTGCTTCTTGGCCTGATAAATTCCCAGCATAAGAAGGTCTTTCGTTACCCGGACCACACCAATGCTGCTGCCCAAAATCTCCCCATAGCCGGACCGCTCCACTTTCAGGATACCGTCTTCCACCCACATCGCCTGCGGCTTTCCACATAAATCCTTTCCCATGACGGAAATATTGCGTAAAAGCGCAACCAGCAAAATCAACAGGACCATACCAAAAACCGTTATCCCTGCCCAAGGCACAATCCATAGGTCAATCAGCGCAATTACCAAAACCATCGCCCATTGAAAGGCCCGCATGCGCTGCTGTTCCCAAAAGGCCCGTATGCAAAAATGCGCCGCTTCTTTTTTTGTCAGGCTAAATACATACCGTTTCATCCCTTTTCCCCTTTCCGGTCCCTTTCCCCAAAATACCGTCCCGCGGTCAGTTGACGGAACAGGTCTGGGGTGGAAGCCGCTCCGGAGTACCATTTCCCGTCATAATAGACCGCGTTTCCCAAAACCCCTATTTCCAACTCACTGCCGTCCTCAAAGGTAAACACATACAAAGTATCCGGCTCCCCGGCTGCCTTGGCCGGAAAACGGCGGGCCAGCATCCCCGGCACTTGTGCCGCATAGGCAATGTCGTCTTTGTCGGTAAAAAGTACCTGCCTGCCGTCCTGCACCACAAGGACAGATACCAGATCGGTACGCCTATATAGCGTCCGCGCCAGGGGAATTCCCTGTAACACAAAAAATGCCGCCAATACCACCGTCCCTGCCGCCAAACTGGGCCGCAGATACCGCCACAGCGTGCCCTTCCCCGGTTTTTCTTTTCCTTTGCCTCCCATTTCCTGTCCCACAATCCTTTCTTCCTTTTGCCTGCATTATGGAAAAAGCCCTCCGCCTTACGGCGAAGGACTGCATTTTCAACACCGCCATTTTAACCCGCATACCGGACGACGGCTAGTTTCCTGTATTTCCATTCTAGCAAGCGCAACAGGGAAAGTCAATGGGCTTTCTTGTGAAAACGCGGAAATCAAGTAACAGGACAGACTTGTCTGAACTGTTACGAAATCAATTTTGTGGGAGGGCCTTGGCATTCCTTCCGGTTGCGTTTTATGAAGGAACGTGATAAGATGGCGTTACGGTTGGAAGTACTCATGACAGGAGAGAAAATTTTATGGCATCCAATGTACGCAATATGACCGCCGGTTCCCCGGCCCGCTTACTGGTTTCCTTCGCATTTCCACTGATGCTGGGCAACCTGTTCCAGCAGTTTTATACGATTGCAGACGCCATGGTGGTAGGGCGCGTTTTAGGGGTGAACGGGATCGCCGCCGTGGGCGCGGCCGAGTGGATCATATGGATGATGTTCGGTATTATCCAAGGCTTTACCCAGGGGTTTTCCATTCAAATGGCACAGGATTTCGGCGCGCAGGACCACAAAAGGCTCCGCAACGGCATCTTCAATTCTGCCTTTTTGTCCGCCGTATGGGCCGCCTTTTTGCTTACCGCCGGACAGCTTGGGGCAGACTGGCTTCTTTTCATCCTCCACACACCCGACGCGGTATTACATGACACCACGGTCTATATGCGCACCATCTTCTGGGGCGTCCCGGTGGTGATGGCCTACAATCTGTTCGCTTCCGTCCTGCGCGCACTGGGGGACGGAAAAACCCCCCTCTACGCCATGGTTTTTGCCTCGGTGATCAATATTGCGCTGGATCTGGTGTTCGTTCCGGTTTTGGGATGGGGCGTGTTCGGCGCGGCGGCCGCTACGGTCATTGCACAGCTTGCCTCCGGTATATTCTGTCTGGTCAAAATGGTCAAAATTGACTTTTTGAAATTGGAAAAAACCGACTGCCAGCTGTTCCCCCGGCTGCACCTTCGCCTGATGGCCCTGGGCTTTCCCCTCGCCTTCCAAAATGCCGTTATTTCGGTGGGCGGTATGATCCTCCAGTCGGTCATCAACGGATTCGGCGTCATTTTTATGGCAGGCTTTACTGCCACCAACAAGCTGTACGGCATGCTGGAGGTCGCCGCCACCTCCTATGGTTTTTCCATGACCACCTACACCGGACAAAACCTGGGCGCGGGAAATATCGACCGCATCCGCAAGGGCTATCGCACGGCCTTAGGAATCGCCCTTATCACCTCCGTCGTCATTGCCGCCGCGATGATCGCAGGCGGAAAGGCCATATTGCTCCTGTTTATTTCCGGGGACGAAAAAACAGTGGCAGATACCCTGACGGTAGCCTACCACTATCTTTTCATCATGAGCGTTTTTTTGCCCGTTCTCTATTATCTGCACGTGACGCGTTCCTGCATTCAGGGAATGGGAAATACGGTGCTGCCCATGCTGTCCGGCTTTGCGGAATTTTTCATGCGCACGGCCGCCGCCCTGCTTCTGCCCAAACTCATGGGGGCGGAGGGTATTTTTTACGCAGAAATCGCCGCCTGGGCCGGGGCAGACCTGATCCTGTTTTTCAGCTTTGTTTTCTGTATCCGCAAACTCTGCCGCCCTGCAAAAACCTCCGGCTAGCGGAGCGATGTACCGGCCCTGAGGACACGCCCGGCTCCGGACGCACAGTGTCATTTCTGAAAACCGAAAGCAAAATCCCCATCAGGATAAACAGACACACATTCTGTTTCCCGTTCATGGACACGAAAGGCAGCGCGCAGGAGGTCACCGGAAAATGTCCGGTGGAAATCATCACATGAAGCAGCGCCGTTACGGCAAAGACATAAACACCGCCCAGTCCGGCCAACAGCCCTAACCGGTTACTCTGCCGCAGCAGCCTGCGTAAAAGCAGGACGGCAAACACGACCAGCAGCGCCGCCAGTGCAGCAGCCGCTAAAACCCCATAAGTCTCCCCGATCCGCAAAAGTGCCATATTTTCCGTTTGATATTGCCACCAGTCCTCTTCCCCGGAAATGGGGGCCTGCCCCACCAGCCTAAGCCGCTGCCATATTTCCTGCATCCGCAGATATACATATCCCTCCGTACCCGCGCGGTCCTGCGGGTTCAAAAAAGCCAGTACCCTTTCCCCCCGGTATCCTTTTTCGGCAATCATCATAACCGGCGTAACCAGTATCCCGGCCACCGGCAACCCCCAGACTAGCAAGGCCATGCCCTTCTTCACCTGATACCAGCCGGCAAATACCGCATATCCCAGCATCAAAAATCCGCCGCACAGCCAAACCTTCCCGATGCTGGCCTGCGGCCCTGCCAGCAGCACGCAGACCCCCGCAGCCAACAGCCACGCAAGCGCCTTGGCAATCCCAAGCCCTTTTTGTCCCCTGTAAAAAAATACCAGTCCCGCATAGCAGGGAACCAACAGCATCAGTGTGTATTCACTGCGCACCATTCCGTTAAGCCGCGGTTCCCAAAAAGTGGCCGCCATACACAACGCCGTCATGCCACACCAGACTGCGCGGGGATATTTTCCCAATATCGTATAATCCACAAAGCAAATTCCAAACATGAAAACAATCCCCACAGACGTGCTTTTGACATAATTCCAGAGCGCATGGCCGTCACCACCCTTTATAAAAAACATAAACTGGAAAAAGAGCCCCAGCGCCGCCAGCGCAAGAATCATTCCGGCCGCCCGCCAGTTCATCCTGGGGCGGTGAATCCGGTCCAGCCGCATTCCCGTCTCCAACGGATCACCCATCTGCCCTACGGCAAGCTTTCCGGCCTCCTCCTCTCCCTTTCCCTCCGAAAGATACGCCTGCCTTTGCTCTTCCATATGGGCAAGCAGTTCCCGTTCCACTACCGGCCGCATGGCCTTACAGCGCATCTGCCCGGTGCAAAGCGCAAGATATTCACTGCAAAACGCCTGCCCTTTTGCCGCAAAATCCCCTTTGTCCTTTTTGCCCTCACGCATTGCCATACATTACACCCCCGATCACCTTACCCACCGCCCCGGTATAGGTATTCCATTCTTCCTTCTTCTGTTTCAGCACCCGATGCCCGTCTTTCGTAATGCTATAGTATTTGCGTACCTTACCGCCGGCCTCCCGCTCATAAGCGGTCAGCAGGTGCTTTTCCTCCATGGCATGCAATAGCGGATACAGCGTCCCCGCTTTTAGTTCGAACACATTTTGCGATTTGGCCCGCAGATTCTCAATCATCTCGTAGCCATACATATCCTTCTCCTGCAAAAGGCTCAACAGCAGCATGGTCATGCTTCCCGAAACCAGACTTTTTTCCAAAGGCATTTGACAATCCCTCCTTTTGTACCGTCAAAGGCAGAAACCGCGGTTTCCTGCCCCTTTTTATATATAGATCATCTATATATTGAAGTATATATCGGCCATCTATATATGTCAAGCATTTTTTGCCCTTTTCCCCCTATGATAGGTTACTATTCACGATCCGGGGCCGCTCATAGTAACGGTTCAGCCATCTTCCTTCCATCCTCACAGCAGGAGGAGGTGGCATGACAGCGGCGGATTTCAAAAGGGCGGGCAGGGGAAAGAAAATCCCTGCGGCTGGGACACGGGCGGCCATGCCGGGGCAAACCGGCGACACAGGGCTACTGCAGGCTGCTGGATACCGGACGGAAAAATTCCCCAAAAGGGAGGATATTCCTGCCACAGGGCGCAAAATCGTCCAAACATCGTGCGTTTTTTGCGCCCTGTGGCGTTTAGGAACAGCATCCGTTTTGGTGGAATTT
>CARDPF010000136.1 GCA_948960675.1 uncultured Eisenbergiella sp. | reverse complement strand
TGTTGTGTGACTGGAGTTCAGACGTGTGCTCTTCCGATCTTCCCATACACAGGCCTCCCTGTCATTCAACAGTTGCTACCAATATATGAGGCTGCCTCCCTGTTTATACCCCTGCTATGCCTCCTGTTGTCCCGCCTCCTGCTCCGCCTGTTCCTTGAACTCTTCGATCTGTACGGCAGACAGCTTTGGCAGCTGATCCAGTGAACCGACCCCGAAGGTTCTAAGAAACTGCTGCGTCGTGCCAAACAAAAGCGGACGGCCCGGCGCATCCAAACGTCCCACCTCCTCCACCAAATCAAACTCCACCAGACGGTTGATGGCATGGTCACAGTTTACCCCGCGTATCCGTTCCACATCCAATCTTGTCACCGGCTGCTTATAGGCAACAATGGAAAGCGTCTCCAACAGCGTGTCGGAAAGACTGTACTTGCGGGGCGTTTTGGCAATCCTGATCAAATACTCATACATTTCCGGCCTGGTACACATCTGCCAGGAATCCTCCAGACAAATCAGGCCCACTCCCCTGCCCTCAATCTCCCAGCAGTTTTTCATATTCTCCAAAATTTCCCCTGTTTTTTTGGGTGTCTCCTCTATCACCTCTGCAAGCCTGTGGATATCCACCGCCTCCCCCATGGTAAAAAGCACCGCCTCCAGCGCCGCCTCCTGTCTCATCCTGTCCATCCGTCATCCCCTGTTTGCTTTGCAATCACGACAATTTCATCATCAATGGTTTCCTGTTCCACCGTAAGCTTCCCGGTCTTCATCATCTCCAGCACCACCAGAAACGTCACGATCACATCCATTTTACTGCCCTGCTTCTCCAAAAGTTCCCGGAATAAAAACCTTTTATGGGTTGTGATAAACGCCTGCACGTAGGAGGTTTTTTCCTCAACGCTCACTTCATCTTTCTCGATCCTGCCAAAATTGCTCCGGACCGGATCTACCTTGTCCTCCTGCCGCCGTATCACATTTTTAAAAATCTCATGGAGTTTTAAGAGCGTCGTATCCCCGATCAATTCCGCATAATCAATGGGCGGCCTAAAAGCCTCCACTTCCTTTGGCAGGGACAATTCCCGGTAAAAGCTCTTCTGGGCGTCCACCTGCATGTCCTTTAATTCAAAAGACATGTACTTATACATTTTATATTCCAACAGCTTTTGAACCAACTCCGCCCTCGGATCCTCTTCCTCCCCTTCCTCATTGACCTCCCGGGGCAGCAGCATCCGGCATTTGATATCCAAAAGCGTCGCAGCCATCAGCAAAAACTCGCTCATCACATTCATATCCTGCGTTTCCATCTGCCGGATATAACCCAGATATTGTTCCGTGATTACAACGATCGGAATATCATAAATATCAATTTTATTTTTTTCAATCAGGTGCAAAAGAAGATCCAGCGGACCTTCAAACACTTCCAGCTTCACTTCCAGCGCCATTTCTATCTCCCTGTCGGCTCCAAGTCAATAACCACCAGTTCTGCGGGGTTCCAGATCCGGACCGGAACCGTGTGGCTTCCCAATCCCCGGCTGACAATCATGACTTTGCCGTCTTTTTCAAACTTCCCCCCGTCATATTTGGGGAACAGGCGCAGGGAGGTGGAAAGCACACCCCCCAGCTTAGGCAGCCGCATCACACCCCCATGCACATGCCCCGAGACGGTCAAATCCGCGCCCCAGGCGGCGTAAGTGTCAAAAAAAGCCGGATTGTGGGCAATCAGTATGGTGTAACAATCCCCCCTGCATTCACCGACCAGCCCCTTGAGTTCTGAAAGGGGCAGCATGCCCTCCCGAAACTTCTGGTAATGCTCCCGGTGTAAATCCAGACCGACGATACAAATACCATAGTTTGGCAGCTGCACTACAGCGTTCTCCAGCAGGCAGACCCTGCTTTTTTCCAGTGCCCTGCGGTATTGCTTTCCCATGTCCCCGTAGGCCTTCCTGTCATGGTAAATCCGCCCCTCATGGTTTCCGTTTCCATAGTAGAAAGGATATTTTTTAGCCAGCTGTCCTATCAGGCGGCTGGCAGGTTCGGTGGATTTTCCCTTTACGGAAGTCATCATATCCCCCGCCGACACAATCAAATCCGGGGCAGCACTGTCAATGGCTGCCAAAAGCTTTTCATTATCCTTACCGTATTGCTTGTTGTGCAGATCCGACAGCAGGACAATGCGGATTCTTTTTTTGATCCCACGGGCCTTTTGCGAATAGGAAACCGTCACAAACCGGTTGCTGTCCCTGAGCATGACCACGGAAAAAAACAAAATCACTACGCAGATTGCCGCGCCAAAAAACATTCCCATAGAAACTCCTTTTGGCAGCACAATTTTCCCCCCTGCCGACTGCCGGTACTTATTGTAGCACAAAATCTTTGGTTATAAAAGAAAATATCCCACAATTTTTTTCACGTAGTCCTTGTATACAGCCCTTTTCACACTGGATGCAAAAAGGATGGGCACCGTACCGATCACCTGACCGTTTAAGATATACTCCGCCTCGCCCGCTTTTTCCCCCGCTTTTACAGGCGCCTCCACACTGTCCGCCACATTCACGTGCTTTTGTATCATCCCGATGTCGTTTCCCTCCACGTCCAGATAGGAAAAACCGGATTCATACGCCAGCAAAACCGTCTCCTCCACACCGCCCTTGACGGTGATTCCCGGAATTTTCTCCCGGTTTTCATCCCGGTAGAGGGCACTCACGCTATAACCGTAATTGAGCAGGGAAGCGGCATCCGCAAAACGGGTCTTGGGATCCGGGGCCGTCATCACCACCGCAATCAGTTCCATGTCATCCTTGCGCGCCGTAGCGGACAGGCAGTATTTGGCCTTACTGGTGGAGCCTGTTTTGAGCCCCGTTGCCCACTGATACTGCTTGAGCAGCTTATTGGTGGAGGAAAGCGTAAAAACCGAACTGCCCCGGGCCGTCGTGTGGGTAATATCTTCCATCCAAATTCCCGTATATTGGTATACCTCCGGATGCTTTGTGACCAGTTCCCGGCTCATGATGGCCACATCCCTGGCGCTGGTATGATGGTCGTCGGAATCCGTCAGGCCGCAGCAATCCACAAAGTGGGTATTTCCCATGGAAAGTTCTTGCGCCTTCCGGTTCATTTGCGCCACAAATTCCTCCTCACTGCCCGCAATGTGTTCCGCCATCGCCACCGACGCATCGTTGCCGCTGGCCACCGCAATACATTTGATCAGCGTATCCACCGTCTGTAATTCCCCCGCCTCCAAAAACACCTGGGATCCTCCCATGGATTGGGCTTTTTCACTGGTAATGACCTCATCCGTCAGTTTGATGCTTCCCCTGTCCAAGGCCTCGAAAATCAAAAGCAGGGTCATGATTTTGGTGATGCTTGCCGGGGAACAGACCTGGTCCGCATTCTGCTCGTAAATGACTTTTCCGGTGGAAGCTTCCAATAAAATAGCAGAAGGAGCCGAAATGCCAACTGCCCCTTCTGCCGCATACACACCTTTTGCAGGCAGGCCCACCGTCACCAGAATAACCGCAGCTGACAGAAGCAAAGTAAAAACGCGTCGTTTCCATTTACCCATAAATGCTCTCCATCCCTATATTCCTATAGTTATTCTTATGTGACAGCTACCGGATTATTCCTGCCCAAAAAACAAATTCACGCCTATTTTCCCTGCATTTGCCGCGCTGCATTTAAAACCTGTTCCACAATCACGGGATCCACCACCTGCCCGGTGGTGGAATCCACCGTAATACCGGTAACAGGATCAATTACCCACGCCAGGGGATTGATGTCCGCTGCCACAGGCACGGCCGCCGCAAGCCCGTTTGCATCAAAAGCATACTCTATACCGTCGATGGTCTGGGTCGTATTGACAAGCATATGTCCGTCCTGCGCAAAATAGCGCATTCCGGCGGCATCCGCATACCAGCCGTACTGCATGGAACCGTCCGCGCCAAACAGGTACATCTTTCCGTCAATGGCAACCATGCCGCGCTGCATCAGGCCATTTGCGTCAAAATAATAATTCTTCCCCTGAATGTTCACCAGGTCGTGCAGCATATGGCCGTCTTTTGTATCCATGTAAAACATATTGACGCCGTCGCCGATCCAGCCGTCCTTGAACATGGATCCATCCGCATTCATGAAATAGGTCTTCCCGCTATCCGTCACAAAGCCGAACTGCATCCGGTAATTTTTGTAATAGTAACGCTTCCCGTTCCGGTCCGTAAAACCGTTTGCCACAATCAGGCCGGAATAGTCCTTGAACTGATAATTCAAATCCACCCTACCGGCGATTCCAGGCACGCTTCCGCTGCTGGTAAACTGCCAGACGGCGGGATTGGGATAGTCGCAGGAATCCGAATACTGTGCCACCCAGGCATCATAGGGAATGGGCCCGATCTGGTTAACCAGCATGTTTTTGTTGGAATAAACCATGGGATAATATCCCGCCGCCTTGACTGTCTCACAAAAGGTGGTAATGAGCGTCAAAAGCTGCGCAGGACTCAAGTTCTTATGGGCGGCCTCCTCCAGGTCCAGCACCACCGGAAAACTCACCGTATATGGCTCCAGGGCCGCAACCGCAAACAAAGCCTCCTGCAAAATCCCCTCCGGCGTGGTGGAGTATGAGTACACATATGCCCCGACCTTTAGGCCGGCCGCATTCGCCCCCACCATATTCGCCGCAAAATAAGGATCCAACCCGCTTTTCCCGCTGCCAATCTTGACAAAGGCAAAGGAATATCCCGCGTTCTTTACCGCGTTCCAGTCAATGGCCCCCTGATATACGGCCACATCCACGCCCTTTGCCGGCGCTGCCTGTGCCTGCACGGGGGATGTCCAAAGAACCCCTACCATCACAGCGGCTGCCAGTAACCTTTTTGTCATTCGTTTCCAAAATTTCATTTTTTCCTCCATTTCTGCGCTGCTTTGGACCCCAAAACGGCGCAGGCAAAAATTATGTACCAGTATTTTCCATTTTTTCGCAAAAGATAAGTCCCCGGGAATACTCACAGGGACTTACAATTTTAGTTATATTTGCGCTTTCTTGCTGCTTCAGATTTCTTCTTGCGCTTTACGCTGGGCTTCTCGTAGTGCTCTCTCTTGCGGATCTCCTGCTGGATACCTGCCTTTGCACAGCTTCTCTTGAAGCGGCGCAGTGCACTATCTAAAGTCTCGTTGTCTTTGACTATGATGTTAGACATCTGCTCTCACCTGACCTCCCTTCAGTCCCATCTCGTATTACGACTGATCGGGTTAATTACATGTAAATACATCCCGTACCCTCATGCATATTACTAATTATAGCAAAATTTTCCGATTCGTCAACACTTTTTTCAAAATTAATCCTTAATTTGTGCCGCCAGCACGTTGGAAGCCTCTTGTATCGCTTTGGAAACGCCCTCCGGGTTCTTGCCGCCGGCCTGCGCCATATTGGGACGGCCACCGCCACCCCCTCCTACAAAGCAGGCAATTCCCTTAATCAGGTTGCCCGCATGGGCGCCTCTTTTCATGGCGGCATCCGTGGCCATGGCAATCAGGTTCACCCTGCCGTCCTTGACGGAGGAAAGCACCACGACGCCCTCGCCCAGCTTTTCTTTGAGCGAATCGCCCAGTTCCCGCAGTTCGTTCATATCCACGCCTGCCACATTGGCTGCCAAAAGCTTGATACCCTTGACGGTAACCACCTGATCGGTTACATCCCCCAGCGCATCCTTGGCCGCCTTGCTTTTTAACGCTTCGTTTTCACTCTGCAGCGCCCTAAGTTCGGCCATCAAATGCTCCAGCTTTTCCGGCAGCAGGGCCGGTGTGGCTTTTACGATCTTTGCCGCTTCTTCCAGCTTCTTTTCCAAATCCTTATAATAATCGAACACACCCTGCCCGGTTAACGCCTCAATTCTCCTGACCCCGGCCGCAACGCCGCTTTCGGACAGAATCTTAAACGCCCCGATTGCACCGGTATTGCCGATGTGGGTGCCGCCGCAAAGCTCCTTGGAATAATCGCCCATGGATACCACACGAACCTGGTCCCCGTATTTTTCCCCGAACAACGCCATGGCGCCGGATTTTTTGGCCTCCTCCACCGTCATGACCTTCGTCTCCACGGGAAGGTTTTGGGCAATTTTTTCGTTTACCCGCTTTTCCACATCCGCCAGTTCCTCCTCCGTCATCGCAGAAAAATGGCTGAAGTCAAAACGGAGCCTGTCCGCGTTGTTCAAAGAGCCCTGCTGTTCCACATGGGTACCCAATACTTCCCGCAGCGCCTTTTGCAAAAGATGGGTGGCACTATGGTTTTTACAGGTTTTTGTCCGGTTTTCTGCATCCACCGAGAGCGTCACCAAATCCCCGGTTTTGAACATCCCTTCCGTTACTTTTCCCACATGACCGACCTTGCCGCCCTTTAACTTGACCGTTTCCTTCACGCTAAAGCAGCCGCCCGGGCAAAAGATACGGCCCACATCCCCTTCCTGACCGCCCATGGTGGCGTAAAAAGGAGTCTCCTCTACCACAATCGTGCCGTTTTGTCCGTCCGTCAACGCCTCCACCACTTCCGTCTCGGTGGTCAGCGCAGTGATTTTGGAATCCTGTGTAAGCCGGTCGTATCCCACAAACTCGGATGTAATGGCCGGGTCAATGGACTCATACACCGTCACGTCCGCCCCCATGTAATTCGTGGTTTTGCGGGCTTTTCTGGCCGTCTCCTTCTGCCTGCGCATGGCGGCCTCAAAGCCGGCCTCGTCGATGCTAAATTTCTTTTCCTCCAAAATTTCCTTTGTCAAATCCAGGGGAAAACCGTAGGTGTCGTAAAGCCGAAACGCGTCCTGTCCCGCAAGCACGGACACCCCCTGCCCCACCATTTTCTCCTCCAGTTCGGCAAGAATCGCCAGCCCCTGGTCAATGGTTTTCGCAAATTTATTCTCTTCCTGGGTGAGCACGTTAAAAATGAAATCACGCTTCTCATCCAGTTCCGGATATCCGTCCTTGCTCCCGGCGATGACGGTCTGTCCAAGACGCGCCAAAAACTCCCCTTCTATCCCCAAAAGCCTCCCATGCCTTGCCGCACGGCGGATAATCCGGCGCAGCACATAACCGCGCCCCTCATTGGAAGGAAGGATACCGTCGGAAATCATAAAGGTCGCGCTGCGGATATGGTCGGTAATCACACGGATGGAAACATCCCACATAGGATCCTCATGGTATTGCTTCCCCGCCAGTGTGCACACATGGTCACGCAGCGCACGGACGGTGTCCACATCGAAAATGGATTCCACATCCTGCACCACCACGGCCAGCCTTTCCAGCCCCATACCGGTATCGATGTTTTTCTGCTCCAGTTCGGAATAATTGCCATGGCCGTCATTGTCAAACTGGGTGAATACGTTATTCCACACCTCAATATAACGGTCGCAGTCGCACCCCACCGTACAGCCTGTCCTGCCGCAGCCGTACTTTTCCCCCCGGTCATAATAAATCTCGGAACAAGGGCCGCAGGGGCCGGAACCATGCTCCCAGAAATTGTCTTCTTTCCCGAAGCGGAAAATGCGCTCCGGCGCAATACCTACCTCCCGGTTCCAAATGGCAAACGCTTCATCGTCCTCCTCATAGACGGAAGGATAGAGACGGTCGGGATCCAATCCCACCACCCCGGTCAGGAATTCCCAGCTCCAGGCAATGGCCTCCCTTTTAAAATAATCGCCAAAGGAAAAATTGCCCAGCATTTCAAAAAATGTGCCGTGCCTTGCTGTTTTCCCCACATTGTCGATATCGCCGGTGCGGATACATTTCTGGCAGGTTGTCACCCTCCTTCTGGGCGGGATCTCCTGCCCGGTAAAATAGGGCTTTAACGGCGCCATGCCGGAATTGATCAACAGCAGGCTGTTATCGTTATGCGGCACCAGCGAAAAACTCTTCATGGCCAAATGCCCTTTTTCCTCAAAAAACGTAAGGAACATCTTCCTTAATTCATTTACACCATAAGCTTCCATATACACTCCCCGCCCGCCTTTTATAAGGCGTCCAGTCAATCATTTCACGTTGCAATTCATTATAGGTTGCCTTTTGAGGATTGTCAAGATATGCTTTCACCCATCCACGGAAATCAATTTTGCAGGGGGAGAGGCAGGGACGGCTTCCCGGCAGCCTGTA
>CARDPF010000135.1 GCA_948960675.1 uncultured Eisenbergiella sp. | reverse complement strand
GGTTTTTGCCGATATCATGGATATCCCCCTGCACGGTGGCAATCACCACCACCGGCATTTCCTCCCCGCCTTTGGACTCCAAAAGCAGGGGTTCCAAAACGCCGATGGACAGCTTCATCGCCTCCGCGCTGCCAATCAGCTGCGGCAAAAAATATTTTCCCTTATCAAACAGTTCCCCCACCTCGTTGATGGCGGGAAGCAGGTATTTCTGTAAAAGATCCTGTGCCGAAATCCCGGCGTCCAGGGCTTTTTGCGTCAATTGCCCGATTGCCTTGCGGTTCCCTTTTAAGACGGCGGTTCCAACTGCCTGTGCTGCTTCTTCCCACTGCGCTGCAGCGTACCCCGCTTTCTCCTGCTGCGGCATTTGTAACGGTATGGTCTCCGTTTTGTTTTGTGCTTCCGGATCCTTTTCCTGTCCTGCCCGCCCCAAAACCGCCGCCGCGTTTGCCCCCGTCCCGCCGCCGTCTGCTGCCGCGCCCTGGCTCACCGCAAAATCGCGGACCTTCGTCCAAGCCTCCAGCCGCATCCGCGTTTCCACTTGGGCCGCTTCCTGCTCCCTGCGCGCTTTGGCTGCATCCGCAAAACCGATATAGCGGATATCCCCCTCTTCCCTGACCAGCAAAAGATCGGAGGCAAAGGCGGCTCCCACCAGCAAATCCTGGCTGGGGTTTGCAATGGCCATGGTCAGGCCCGCCGCAATCGCCATGGTTAAAAAAGCGGTGTTGACACTGCCCCTCTCCGGGAGGCCAAAAGAAATATTGGAAAGGCCGCAGGTTGTGGCAAGCCCGTTGTTCTTACAATACCGGATGGTTTCCAGCGTTTCCAGCGCTGCCCTTTTGTTGGCGCCCACCGTGGTCACAAGTCCGTCCACCACAATGTCCTGTCTGCGTATGCCAAGCTGCAGCGCCCGTTTTTTTATCTTCTCGATAATCCCTATTTTTTCTGTGAGGCTGTCCGGAAGCCCCCGGTCTGAAAGGGGAAGCAGAATAAACATCGCCCCATACTTTTTGACAAGGGGAAGCAGCTTCTCAAATTTTTCGGTTTCCAACGACACGGAATTGACAAGGGCCCTGCCGGGATAGCGGCGCAGGGCTGCCTCCAGCACCTCCACATGACTGGAATCCAAGGACAGGGGAAGGTTGGTCACTGCGGCAATCTCCTCCAGCGCCTGCAGCATCACTTCCTTTTCATCAATACCGCTCATGCCGAAATTTACATCCAATATGGATGCGCCGCGCTCCTCCTGCTCCTTTGCAAAGCGTGTTACCAGATCAAAATCCCCTTCCCGAAGCTGCGCCTGCAGCGCTTTTTTTCCCGTCGGATTGATCCGTTCCCCCACAATCAAAAAAGGATCGTCCAAGCCAAAGGACACCGTCATCCGCTCGGAAGTCAGATATCCCCGCTCCAAATGCTGCCGACAGACCGGCTGCTTTTGGGAAAGCACCCCTGTCATAGCGGCTATATGCTCCGGCGTCGTACCGCAGCAGCCGCCCAGCACGGATGCCCCGGCTTCCCACAAAAGACCCATTTCATGGCCGAACGCTTCGGCTCCCATATCGTAAACCGTCCGTCCCCGCGCATCCAGTGACGGCAGTCCCGCATTCGGCTTCGCAATAACCGGAACATCAACTGCCTGCGCCATCTGCCGGATTACCCCCGCCATCTGGGCGGGCCCCGTGGAACAGTTGGCCCCCACCGCATCCGCTCCCAGGCTTTCCAGCACCACGGCCGCCGTCCGGGCGTCCGTCCCAAAAAGCGCCCTGCCATCCGCCTCGAATGTCATCGTTGCCATCACCGGTAAATCCGGGCAGGTCTCCTTTGCGGCTATCAGGGCCGCCCTTGACTCCTGCAGGCTCATCATCGTTTCCACCACCAAAAGATCCACGCCTGCATCCGCCAAATACCCGATCTGTTCCTTATATACGGTAACGAGTTCTTCAAAATCCAGCTTTCCTATTGGGGCAAGCTGTTCCCCTGTCATGGTCAGATCCCCGGCAACCCACGCTTTTTTGCCCGCAGCCCTGCGGGAAATATCCACCAGCGTATGATTGAGCGCTTCGATCTGTTCTTCCAGTCCGAATTCCTTGAGCTTGATCCGGTTGGCCGTAAACGTAGGCGCATACACAATATTACTTCCGGCTTCTATATAAGCGCGCTGCAGCTCCTCCAACACCTGCGGATGTTTTGTAATCCACAATTCCGGACAAACACCTGTGGGCATTCCTGCTTTTTGCAGATTGGAACCGGTGGCGCCGTCCAGAAACAAAAGCCGCTGTGCGGCTGCTTTTCCAAATGCTTCTTTTGTCATCGCAAACTCCCTGCCTGTTTTATAAACATAACCCCTCCGGCTTGAAGGTATCGTTTTATTTTAGTAACAGTTCAGACAAGTCTGAACTGTTACTTATTCTATCATGAAAATTCGCAAAAAGAAAGGCGCATATATAATCAAATCTTGCATTTCTTGCCGCATTATGGTAGATTTGAATGGGATTTTGTAAACGAAGGAGATATTTGGAATGAAAAAAATCGTTTTCCTGCTCTTATGCACCGGACTTTTTCTCTGTACAGGCTGCGGCAAAAGCCAACAGTTGGATACCTTCCACGACGAAATGGACAGCTTTTATGATTCCCTGTCCACTGCCGTGGTCAACTTGGAAAACATTGACCCCAATTCCGAAACGGCGGTGGAGGATATGCTCGCCCAGCTGGACAATATGACCGTTCTTTTTCATTCGCTTGCATCCATGGAATATCCGGATCCCTTTGAAAACGTGCAGGAGACGGCAATGGAAGCGGCCGAATACCTGCAGGAAGCGGCCCGGCTCTACCACGAAACTTATGCGGAGGGCTATGACGACGCGTTGGCTGAAGCGGCGCGGGAAAACTATTCCAGGGCCATGAAGCGAATCAACTATGTCGCCATCCTACTGCAGGGCCGGTATCCGGAGGACGAGAATGTGATGATCCTTTCCGGGCCGGATGAACCGGACTGGAACGGCATGGACGAAACGGAACCTGCGGAAACCTTTGCGGACTAATAATATGAGGCAATTTTAATGGACGGATGTTGTATCATTGCAGGCCTGCCGGTACCGTTACCCCAAAACAGGCGGCCCACAATTTTTGTGGGCCGCCTGTTTTGGGCCTTCGGAACACGCTCTAGCGCAGAAAACCTTCTACGATTTTTTCCTCCGCCTCGGACTCCGTCAGGCCAAGCGTCATCAGCTTCACAATCTGCTCCCCTGCGATCTTTCCGATTGCCGCCTCATGAATCAGGGCCGCGTCCGGGTGGTTTGCCTCCAATTCGGGGACCGCACTGATCTTGGCATTGTCCATGATGATGGCATCGCACTCCGTGTGGCCGCTGCAGGCAGCGTTACCGATCAGGCGGGAGCAAAATTTCTGGCAGGAATCCTCCTTTGCCACGGAGCGGGACACCACGTTGGCGCCGCTGCCGGTTCCGTCACAATATACGTCAAAATAGCTTTCCGCACGCTGTCTTCCATGGGTCATCAGCCGCTCCGTGACCACGAGCTTTGCCCCGGCTTTTAAACGTGCCGTGGTTTTGCGGACGGTGGAATCCACGCCTTTGATCTGCGCCGTATCCATCTCCATATAGCTGTCTTCGCCCAATTCAATGACCGTCTCCGGATTCATGATGCGCTCCCCGCTTCCGTCCCCCGATCCGTAATGTTTTTCCACATAACGCACCCGCGCCCCTTTACCGATAAAAAAGCTGTGGATGCCGTCATGCTTGCTGGCCTCACTGCCTGCATTGTGAATACCGCAGCCTGCAATGATGGTCACGTCCGCGCCGTCTCCCACATAAAAATCATTGTAGACTGCTTCGGTCAATCCCGACTGGCTGATCACCACGGGGATATGCACGCTTTTATTTTTCGTTCCGGGCCGGATTGTGACTGTCAGTCCTTTTCCGTCCTCCCTCGTATCAATGGCAATCTCTTTTGTGGAACTTTTTCCCACGCTTTTCCCGTTCTCCCGGATATTATATGCCCCCTCCGGAATGGCATGCAGTCCGGCAACCTCTTCCAGCATCTGCTGTGTAATCTGATTCATGCTCAACCTCCCATCACCTTACAGCCGCGATTGATTGACTTATCCAGTATTTTCGGGAGTATCTCTTCCCTGCTTCCCCGGGCCGTCAACTCCCCGCCTGCAATCATCACAATCTCATCCGCAATGCTCAAAATCCTCTCCTGATGGGAAATGATGAGAATGGAGCCGTGGTTGTTCTCGTGCAGCTTCTCAAACACGGAAATCAGCTTCTGGAAACTCCAAAGGTCAATCCCGGCCTCCGGCTCGTCAAACACCGTCATCTTCGTGCTGCGCGCCATCACCGTCGCAATTTCGATCCGCTTTAACTCCCCGCCCGAAAGGCTTGCATTCACTTCCCTGCGCACATAGTCCCGCGCGCACAGCCCCACCTCGGAGAGATACCGGCAGGCGTCGTCCACGGACATTTTTTGTCCGCTGGCCAGCTGAATCAAATCAAACACCGTAATGCCCTTAAACCGCACCGGCTGCTGGAATGCATAGCTGATTCCAAGCTTCGCCCGTTCGGTTACGGATAACTGGGTGATCTCCTCCCCGTCCCAGAAAATCTGGCCCTCCGTGGGCTTCTCAATTCCCGCAATCACTTTTGCCAACGTGGATTTTCCCCCTCCGTTGGGGCCTGTAATGACGGTGAATTTATTGTCCTCCAGCGTTAAGCTGATATTTTTTAAAATGTCCTTCTGCGCACTCTCCTGCGGTACGCCAAAGGAAACGTTGCGAAGTTCCAACATGGAATTTTCCTCCTTTTTCCCCGTACGCCCTCCGGCGGTAGGGCGGCGGCAGCTTTGCCGCACACAATGGCATTATAATGCATTGCGGGGAAAATTACAAATCCTCCTCTTTATTTTTTAGAAAAAATTTACAGGGCGGAAATCATACCAGCCTTTTGCACAAATAGTACCTCTCATGCCCCCTCGGCACATCCTTAAGGGTTCCGAACAACTGATAGCCGCATTTTTCATAAAACCCCCTCGCCTGAAAGTCAAAGGTTTCCAGCTGTGCGATATAGCAGCCGTTGCGCATGGCCTCTTCCTCCACTGCCGCAAGCAAAGAGGAGGCGATGCCCCTGCCCCGGTATTCCTCCCGCACCCAAACCGTCTCTATATGCAGGATATACCACAGCGCGCTGCATGCCAGCACACCCCCCAATAACCTGCCGTCCTGGTCTTTTGCGCAGCGGCAGATTTTGATAAACGGCTCTTCCTGTATGGAGGGAACCTTATGGAGGTTAAAAACCATCAGTTCGTCATCAATCCGGTTTTCCTCTTTCCGATTGGGAATTGTAATTTGAAATTCCATTTTTCCTCCCATTTTGCCGCACAGACGGCATTTGTTGCGCAAATGTGACTAGGTCACGGAAACTTTCCCTTAAAAACGTTATATTATAAAAAACGAAAAAACACAAGCACAAAGAAAGGAAGGTATCCGTAATGTCTGTACTTACCGTAACCAAAACCAATTTCGATTCTGTCAAAAATAGCGACAAACCCGTTCTTCTGGATTTCTACGCCGACTGGTGCGGTCCCTGCCGCATGGTATCCCCCATCGTGGAACAAATTGCAGAGGAAAATCCCCAATATCTGGTGGGCAAAATCAATGTGGACCAGGAAACACAGCTGGCGCAGGCTTTTAAGGTCATGAGCATCCCCACCTTAGTGGTGCTCAAAAACGGCAAAGTGACCAACCAATCCGTAGGCGCAAAACCCAAACAGCAAATTCTTGACATGCTAAGAGGTTAATGCACGAAGACGTTTTTTGTCAAGGATTTTAATGCCGCCCCTGGAAACCTCCACGATACCCTCGTTTGCAAAATATTTCAACATCCTCGACACCACCTCGCGGGCAGATCCCATATACCGGGCAATCTGCCCTTGCGTCATTGTGATTGTGTCAAGACCGGTTCTCGCCGATTCGTCAAAAAGAAAAATTGCCAGCCGTTTATCCATGCCCATAAAAAGAATCTGCTGCATCACCCACATGACATCCGAAAAGCGGCCAACCGCGGTTTCCAGCGCAAAAATTTTGATATCTGGGTTTCGGGCAGAAACCGTTGCGAAAGCAGGCCCGCCGATCACACAGCACGTACAGTCCTCTTCCGCGTCCACAAACACGTCAAACGTAATGGCATCCAGCACACAGGAGGCGGACAGCATACACAAGCCGCCCTTATACAGCCGGTAAAGGGTGATATCCTTCCCCTCGTCCGACATCATATAAATCCGCAGGATTCCGGATCGTACAAGGATGACGCCCAAACATTCACTGCCATTGTGGATGTTTTTCCCTTTCGGATAAGTGACCGTCCGGGAATTTTGACAGATGTAATCCCTGTCCGCTTCCGGTATGGATTCCCAAAAAGGAAAAAATTCATTATATACGGATTCCAATATAGTATTTGACATTTTTTTGCTCCAATGATTCTGTTAAAAATCTACAACACGATTCTCCCGCTTACACCAAATGTTTATCGGCAAATTGTTTTACCACAAGCCGTATCGTATCCTCCACGAAGTTTGCGTACTCGTCCTCCGATATGGAAATAAACCTGTTTATTGACTTGTCAGGTTCCGGCAAATAACCCATCACACCGATTTTGCGGACGATACTTCCCTGTGGGAGATAATCAATGTAATCGGGGAAATATTGCAAAGGAAGGATTTCGGTGAGATAGCCGGAGTTTGGATGCCCGCGCAAATATGCAGCTTCCATTGCATAGATCTCACGCATCCGGTCTTTCTTGGGGATGAGCCTTTTTACCGAATCCCACGTTTCATCCATACCGGCGCCGGCAACACCCCATTCCCCGTCCGCTTTTATACGCATCCATGTTGCCCTTACACGTGCTTCGTCCCGGATCATCGCTTGAAATGCCGCATCGGTAATCAGATGGGCGTAATAGCCCAGCAAAAATGCATATTCTTCTGTTGACTTGATTTCACATTTCCGTCTCAGAATATACGCCTCACAGAAAGCATCACAGTCCGATGCTTTTTTTCTCTCACCCTGCATCCAATGCGTCACTTTTCTGGATGGCGTAAATGCCGTCCAATCATCATTTTCCACGTTACAATCCGGTGCAATGTTGCCAACACAAAAGCCACGTCTGTGTAAACCCAAAAGGCGTTTAAGGACCCCATCCGCAATCATTAAGTGTGTAACCCATGTAGCCATTTGATTTCTCCAAGCAAAAGCCATGCCAGCTTCCCGCGTACCCATGTTGCGGTTGCTTATGTTATATAAGACAAGTCACTCATGATGATATACTCTGCACATGATATCATATCCACCATCTCTTGTCCACTAGAGCATTTTTAAAGTTACTATTCGCGGCGGTATTGCAAATTTTGCTACGCAAAAACCATCCCTCACTCCTGCATCATGTTCTCACGGAATGCGCAATTAATGCGCATTCCTGACCCGTAAATAGTAACTTTTCTGAAGAAAAAGTTTCATACTCTCAAAAATTAATGCCTAAGACCCGCGAACCCCCAGTATTCCTGCGCCTTCGCGGGCTTTCCGTAGTCCAAATTTTTACTCACACCACGAGCATCGCATCCCCCTTGTTTATCGGTTACACCCCAAAATGCACTTCTGAGAAGTTATAAGAGAGAGTATAAGAGCAGCCGAACCCTTTAGTAAAATTTCCGACTGCTCTCATTTTTGCTCCTGTTTCCTTGTATCGTTTTACGCCCACACATCTTCGTGAGAAAATAGCTCTCCTCTTTCGATTTCCTGTCTGGCCTCCTTGATTGCTTCCACTTCATCCGGAAGTGCCGCATCCTCCTCCACAAATTTTAAAAGAATCCGGCAGACTGTATCAATTTCTTTTTCGTCTACAATTTCAACCAGACCACGCAACGTATCTCTGCTCACAAAAACCACCTCCTACAATCCTTTATACGCTTCGCCTCTAGGCAGTACAGCATCAATGATAATTGTATCATGCTCCATCTGGTAGATAACCCGGTAATCACCAATCCGGAGCCGATATAAATTTGAGTAGCCCTGCAACTTTTTAATATCTCCAAAAGGAATTTTTTCAATTCCATCTTTTACCCTGTCT
>CARDPF010000134.1 GCA_948960675.1 uncultured Eisenbergiella sp. | reverse complement strand
TTACCATTTTATTGCTTGCGACGGGAGGAACCTTGCAGGGCATGATTGTTGCATTACTTGTACTGACGTTTTCATCAAATAAGCTAGAAGGTATGGCAGTAACGAAGTTGTCTACGCTGGCTATTTTTGGTGCAGTTATCCCGTTTTTCATTAAATCAAATATGCAGTATGTAATATCTTTACTGCCCTCTTTTTGGATTGGAAAGGCGATTTTAGAAAATATGCCGTTTTATATGCTACCCGCATTTATTTTATCCGCTATGTGGATTTGCTTTTTGTTTAAACGGTATCTGCGTAATCCGTAAAGATACCCCCAGTGGACAAACCCTGACGCCTACATTTGCAGGGATTCTTCGCTTCTCCTTCATTCTACCCCTATGTCCGTGCAACTCATCATAATGGACGTGATCAGGCCGATATATGAGTCCGTACCGTAGGTTTTAAAAATATCCAGAACCAGCCCGGTGGCCGCGGAGGAAGAAAACAATTTTATGAAAATAAGGGGAACCAGATCGGAAGGCAGGCCAATCCCTTCCGTAAGCTTTCCCGCCATCTGCCCTAAAAATCCCAGAAACCCGGAAGCACGCAGGATTCCCACCGCCGTCATCAGCCCCACCAGCGTGGGCATAATCTGCACGACCGTCTTTAATCCGTCACCCGCCCCCTTGATAAAGTCCTCATATACATGGCTCCCGTTTACAAGACCATATGCAACGATGTAAAAAAGCAACGCCGGAATAATAATGCTGGAAATGTGTGACAAAACGTTTTGCATCTTTTTGTTTCCTTCTTGCAAAAATCCTCTTTTTTCATCTTATTCCGGTCCGGCACGATTCATTCTCCCGGGTTTTTAGCAGTCCCGGCCGCAGTTTCCGGCGCTATTACGGTAATCACCGTCGCCGTACGCCCGTTTTGCAATGCAAGCCGCACGGATGCCCTGCCGTTGAAAAAAATCAAAAGTCTCTCCCGGATATTGTCCAGCGCCAGTCCGTTATGCCTGCCCGTAAACGCTTTTGGCTCAATTTTACCGCAAAGAAGCCCGTTGACTTCCTCCAGCCGCTGCCGCGTGATCGGCAGGCCGGTGTTGGAGACCGTCAGGATAACCCGGCCTGCGTCCCCATGGGCCTCCACTGTCAGGGTACAAAAATCCAGCGTCTTGGAAATGCCATACACTACCGCATTTTCCAGAATCGGCTGCAAAATGAAGGACGGAAGTTCCATATCCAGCAGGCTTTCCTCCACACAAAAGTCATATCCAATCCGGTTATCAAACCGTATCTTTTGAATCGACAGGTAATGTCTTGCAATCTCCAATTCATCCCGCAGCGTAACGGCTTTTTCCGAGATGGAAATGGAATAGCGGATCAGGGAGGAAAGGGAAAAAATCATGGAGGCTGCTTCCCTGTCCCGGTTCTGTAACGCCGTCATGCGTATGGTCTCCAGCGTCCCGTAAATGAAATGGGGGTGAATCTGCTTTTGCAGCGCCAAAAATCTGGCTTGCTGCGTATACAGTTCCATTTTTTGAATCTGTGAGATCAGGGAATTGTTTTTCCGGATCAACGTATTGTAGGTATCGGTCAGCATATCAAACTCGTCCGCCCTCCGCTTTGCCCTTCCCTCCCGCAAAAAAGGGGTCAGCTTTTCCGGATCGGAATCCCGGATAAAAGAGGAAAAGGTGAGAATTCTTCTGGAAAGAGAAACGATGCTCAGAAAAAATGCGACAAACAACACCAACAGCAATACAAATATCACGGAAAACAAAATGCTGGGAATATTGCCGGAGGGAAGAATTTTCACTGCCGATAAGCGTCCGGAGCAGATCAAAAGCAGTTCCAGCTTGGAAATCCTTAAATAATTCCGGTACTGGTCCTGCCAATAGTAGGTTTCATATCCGGATTCCCGGTCCACATATACTAGTGCCGTGTCCTTACAGGAGGCATTGGTATATATGGGACTGTCGCCGTAAAACAGGGTTAAGACCGCCTGTGGATCGTCGGACAGGCTGTTTAGCATGGCGACATAATCTTTTAGCAGCTGCGGTGAAAGCCAAAGTTCCACATACCCCACGCACTTCAGATAATTTTGCGCATACAGTTTTTGGTAAGCGTAAATAGCCGGAAATTCCCCTGTCTTAGGGACCTCCACCCGCCAGATGATCTCCCCGTAGCCGGAATCTTCTATTTGCTTTTTCAATTCCCCACCGCCCGCAAAGTTTTCCATCCGCACAAAGGGCCCCGCGTAAATGGGCAGGGGACTGTCACAGTATATTTTCAGGCTGTGCAGGTACGGCGTCATCAAATGCAGTTCTTCGCAAAAGGTATTAACGCGCTTAAATGTGCCGTACATCATATTGGGTTTTTCCGGACGGTATTCCATATAATACAAAATCTCCTGATTGCCCTTTAGGGCAACCAGGATGTTTTCCGTCGCTTCCAGGGAGGATTCCAGCAGGGAAAGCGAGTTTTCCATGTTGATCTGCCGGGTAGCCACGGTATTTTCCGCATAATAAAAATATAATACCTTTTCATAAACCCACCATGCCAGGAAAATGGGAAGAATGATCAGGAAAACAAAATATATGACATAGCGGTACAAAAAAGAGGCCCTAAAACGCTTCAAGTTGCCCATAAAATCCCTCCCTGCCATTTTGCCTGACTTATCCTTCCCCGGCAGGCTCCACATCCCCAAATGCCGCCGGTTCTTTATCCTGCCGGATATTGGATGCATGCAGATGTCCTATGCTTCCCCGGTTCACAAGCAGGGGCATATCCGGCGCATCCGTATAGTTTTGTGTGGAGACATTTTCCAACACAAGGGTATCAATCCGGGCATCCGGGCATATGTGTATGGTTTCCACCGGTATTAAACATTCCCTGCGGTACAAATCGGTAATTTTGAGTTCCCATATCCCAAGACCACCCTCAACCCAGATCAGGGGAAACACGTAGGAATCCGGCGCTTTGTTGTAAACTGCAAGCCGTTTTGCCTTGGCTGCATACACATGGTCGATTAAGATGGCGCCGTAACGCCCGTCCCCGTCCCCTTCGTGATAGTATTTGCTGATTCCCACACAATACTGATAGTAGGTTCCGTAAATATCCGAAATGTGTATGTTTTCGATAGGACTCTTACAGGACAAAAGCCGTACGGCGCTGTGACAATCCTCGGCAAAAATGCCGCTCACCCGGATATTTGTGATCGGTCCTACGGATCCCTCGTCCGCATTGAGCGCCACCAGATCGTCATAACAGGCTCCTTTGAGATTTGTAATTTCCCCGTAATGGCAGTTTCCCGCCAGATGAATCCCATCCATACAGGCGGCAAGGGGATTTCCGTAATTGAAGTCAAACGTAATGTCGCTCACCGTAAAATAGGAAACCGTGTCCAGTGTGACCGAAAAGGTTACGGGATCCTTTAGGGTAAGTCCTGACAGTTTCAGGTTTTTTACATTGTAAAACAAAAACCCAAACCCACTGTAACCGGCGGGCTCAAAAACCCCTGTCAGGATCGGGCTTGGCCCCTGTTCCCGATTGTTAAAATTCCATATCCCGCCTAAAACCTCTATGTTGCGGCAGGGGGCGTCCGGGGCATATTCGTCAATATAGCCGTAAATGCGCGCCTCGTTGGCTTCCCGCCTTGCATGACCAAACATTTTGTCCCTTGTCCGATCTTTTGGATCCGTCACCGTTTTATTTTTCAGCATCACACAGTTGGAGCCTTTTGCAAGGCGTACTTCCGCAAAACGCGGAACACACAGCCTGAAATCGGAGGGCAGTTCCAGCGGTTTTGAGATTACATAATGCGCCCCTGGCACGGGAAGCGCCAGTTCATGGTTGGCCCTGTCTATCCGTTCCTGTATCGCGGCGGTATCGTCATGGATACCGTCGCCGTACAAATCATATTCCATCCTCATTTACCCCATTTCTGTGCTGCCGCTCACCTTCCTTTTATAAGCCTGTCGCGGCGTGCCTGCATGATGTCAATGTATTCCTTTAATCCCAGTTCTTCCATTTCTTCCAGATATCCGGGCAGATTGTCCAGCGACTTATTTCCCAAAATCAGATCCGCCAGAAGTTCCGACGCATAGGTTTCCAGTACGGTAACTTTTTCCGATATAAACGCACTCTCCTCCTCCGTAGGCATGGCCAGGTTCTGTGTGGAGAAAGCCACCTGGTCCGCCAGCGGGAACAGTTCCTGCCGGAATTTATATACCCATTCCGCCTTATCGACCTTATACTGCGGGTCACCGCTGTTATAACGCTCCACCACCAGCGGCGTCGTCAACAGGGACGGCAGGGCATACAGACCGCAGGAGGTATCCCGGAAGCTGACCCCGTCGTCCCCCGGCAGCACAATGTCCACATAATTTCCGTTCTCATCCCGTTCATAGCCGGTTCCCTCCAATCCCAGCTGGTTGAGTACCGCATATGCATCCGTATAAACATAATCCATCAGACGGGCCACCGCTTCCACATTTTGGGCTCCTTTGGGAACGAAATACTGGCAATAGGAGGTTCCCTTGACGGAATCCACACGGGTGGTAAATCCGTTGGTCAGGTCGCCGTCCGTATCCAGCAGAACCGGAATATAATAGGATTTATCATCCTCCACCCCGGGAAGCACATCCTCGTATGCAACGGCATCCTGAACGGCGTATCCGCTTGCCACGGCCACCCGGTTCTGACTGACCATCTCATCCTGCGGCATGGTCAGCATCGCAGTATCAATCAGGCCGTCCTGATACAGCGATTGCATGAATTGAATGTAAGCCGGGAAATTCTCGTGGTAAAAATTGCTGAAAACCTCATTCTGCTCCTCAAACCAGCCGCACAGCAGGCCCGCGTTTAACCCGTACGCATACCCGATGAGACTGCTCTTGTCGATATTTGTAAAAATCACTTCATCCTTCAAACCGTTGCCGTTGACATCCGCATCCTGCATCTTTTTGACCACATCCGCCAGTTCTTTTGGCGTATAAACGTCTTTCACCTCTTCCCCCACCGCTTCCAGCCAGTCTTTCCGTATGGACAGCGTATGGGGATAAGCAGCCACATATGGCGTGCCCGTCTCTTTATCCACCCGGTTTGGCACACCGGCCAAATAAGTAAACCAGTAAAGATTGCCGTCCGCTGCCGTCAGCTGTTCCCACACCCCCGGCGCCTTTTCATCGTAAAAGGCCTTGATGGAGCCATCCTCATCATATTGATCCACCAATTCGTTGACGGGATATACCAGACCGTTTTTGGCCAGTTCCAAAACATCGTTCTCACCGGCCCCCGCCCAGCAGTAAGCGATCAGGTCGGGAATGTCCACACCGGATGCGATTCTTGTCTGTACCGCATTGGCAAAAGAATCGTTGTCAATGCATTCCAGTTCCAGACGGATCCCGATTTTTTCCAAATCGGAAATCACCACCTTAGAGACGGGATATTTTTCCCAGTCCGCCGTTTTGATATCTGCGGAAAAGTCATTTTTACACAGGATTTTTACCGTGGTCAGTTCCTCTTTTGCATCCGCCCGTTTCCCCTCCCCGTCGTCTGCAGGCTTGTCTGTGCCCCCCGTTTTGGAATCAGCCTGTGTGCCCGTGTTGTCTTTTTGCGTACAGCCGGCCAGCAGGCCTGCCAGCACCGCACCTGTTAACAGAAACGTCAGTACCCTTCTCTTCATCCTCTTTTCTCCTTTTTTGTTTTTATGGAAAGCGCTTTTACCGCGCCTACCCCTCCTTTGCCGTTTTCCCCTCATCCCTTCAGGGAGCCGAGCATGATCCCTTTTGTAAAATGCTTTTGGAACATCGGATAAACAAACACAATCGGCAGGGTTGCAATAATGATCATGGCGTATTTGATCTGGTTGCCCGAAAGCGCCATTTCCCGGTATTTTGCCTGAATCTCCGCCGGAAGCTTGTCCATGATATTGCTGGCCGCAGTCGATGTCGCCGCCAGCACGTTTTTCATATACAGCTGGATGGGCTGGATATCCTTATTCGTAGTGTAAATGGAAGCGTTAAACCATGCATTCCATACCCCCACAATGGTAGAAATCATGATAACCGCAATCACCGGCTTGGAAAGCGGCAGCACAATTTTTAAAAATGTCCGGATCTGGTCGCTTCCGTCTATCAGCGCAGACTCCACCAGCTCATTGGGCAGCGAGGACATGAATGTGCGGCACAGGATAATGTTCCAAATGCTGTAGCTGGTGGGAAATACCAGCGCCCAGGGGGAATTGTATAATCCCAGCTTTGTCACCACGATAAAAGAAGGAATCATGCCGCCGCCAAAATACATGGGAATTAGTAGATAGTAGGTTAAAAATTTTCTGTATTTCAGGTTTGGCCTTGTCAGGGGATAGGCCACCGACACCGTGTTAAAAAACATCAGCACACACCCTGCAATTACATACAGCACGGAATTCAAAAAGCTGCGCCAAAACCCTGCATCCGCAGTCACAATATGATAGGCATCCGCAGAAAATCCCACCGGAAACAACAGCACCCTTCCCGCCATCACCATCAGGGGATCACTGATGGAGCAGGAAAACACATACACCATCGGATAAAGCGTCACGATGCATACCAAAACCGCCAATCCCAAAACCACCGCGTCGAATGCGGTCCATCTGTTCAATCTCTTTCTCCTTTTTTTCACCTTCGCTCCCGTCCGGCGGCATGCCGTGCCGCCATACCAATTTATGCAAACTTACCACATGGAAAATTCCGTGGTTTTTCTGCTGATCCCATTTGCCGTCCACGTCAGCACAAAACTCAAAATGCTCATCAGCAGCCCGCTGGCGGTTCCGTAGCTGAACTTGCCTCCCATCAGGGATTCCCTGTATACATAAGTCCCGATCACATCGGCGGTTTTATACGTTGAGGAATTGTACAATAACAAAATCAAATCCGTATTGGAGGAAAGCATATTCCCAATGGACAAAATCAGCTGTATGACAATCAGCGCCCGCATGGCCGGAAGGGTGATGTGCCAGATTTTGCGCAGCCGCCCGGCGCCGTCCACGGATGCCGCCTCATACAAGCCCGGATCAATGGCCGTAATCGTGGACAGGTAAATGATGCTTGACCAGCCGAAGCTTTTCCATATGGTCGTCAGCGTGTAAATCCAGGGAAAGGCGTTTGGATCCGCATTCAGGGACTTGGCCGAAAAGCCCAATGCCTGCAGCAACCTTGTGATAATACCGTCATTTGATATAAAATTGACAATCATACCTGCCACGATCACCGCCGATAAAAAATAGGGCAAATAACTGACAGTCTGCGTAAACTTTTTAAACTTCGTTCCCCGTATCTCGTTGACCACCAGCGCAAACAGGATCGGGACACAAAATCCGAACAAAAGATTCATGCCGTTTAACAAAAGCGTATTGCGCAGGATTCTTGGAAAATAGTAGGAGGATACAAATTCCCGAAACCACTTGAAACCCACCCAGGTCACGCCCTCCCCAAAAAAGGGCTTTCCGGCCACATAATCCTGAAAAGCAATCACAATGCCAAACAGCGGCAGATAACTGAACAAAAAAATCGTAAAAAGCGGAACTGCCATGAGAAGATAATATTGTATGTTGTCCTTTGTGTCCCGTTTCATACCGCCAATCACTTTGTCCTGCTTATTTTTCCCGCCCCTTATTCCCCGAATCATATTTACCCCATTTCTGCGCTGCCCCCCTGCGCATATTTCATTTCCAATGTTTCCCTCGCTTTGCCGTGCAAGCGGCATTGCAATTTATGCACGATTGAAACCTATTCGCCACCGCTTTTGTTAAAATGATTATACCGGTTCATTTTCTGTTTTCCTACAAACAATTCTTAAGGTGAACAAACAAAACTTAAGCTTCCATACAATTCTTAATCCGTAACTGCCCATCCCCTTACGCAAAGTGGATTTTTCTGTAACAGTTCAGCCTTCGGCTGAACTGTTACGATTTCCTTCCCCCCCGGCGAGGGGGATTGCCAAAAATGCCTGAAAATGGTATGATACAGGAAAATATTTGTATACGGAGAAAGTTATGAAAAGAAGAAGAATCCTTTGGTTTCCAGCCATTTTGCTGGCTACCTTTTTGTCAGGGTGTCAGGACAAACATGCTGACACCCCGTCCCCAGCACAACAGCCAAAGACGGTTGACCTGACTGTCTGGGGGGCTCAGGAGGATGAAGAACTGCTGCGGCAGATTTTTGACGGATTTCTGGAAGAATACGGCAGTCAGGCCGACTTTTCCATTACTTATATGCCGCAGAGCGAAAGCCACTGCACCGACGCCCTCATGGCGGATTTGGAGCAGGGCGCAGACGTGTTTGCCTTTGCGGACGACCAGCTCAATACCCTGGTGGCCGCCG
>CARDPF010000133.1 GCA_948960675.1 uncultured Eisenbergiella sp. | reverse complement strand
AAGGCCGCTGCTTTTGAGGCGTTCATAAACCCGGATCATGGCCAGCTTGATAATATCGGCGGCACTGCCCTGAATCGGGGAATTCATTGCCACCCTCTCCCCGAAGGAACGCTGCATGAAATTGGAGGACTGCAATTCCGGAATCGGCCTGCGCCGTCCAAACATGGTGGTAACATAGCCCTTTTTTCTGGCCTCCTCCACCTGCTTATCCAAAAATTTTTTTACTTGGGGATATGTCTCGAAATACTGGTTGATATAATCCTCCGCTTCCTTGCGGCCAATACTCAAATCCTGACTCAAGCCAAAGGAACTGATGCCGTAAACAATGCCAAAGTTCACGGCCTTGGCATTGCGCCTCTGCAAATCCGTCACTTCTGCAAAGGGCGTGTGAAACACCTTGGACGCCGTAATGCGGTGGATGTCCGCATCGCTTTTGTACGCCTCTATCAGCTGACGGTCGCCGGAAATATGTGCCAGCACCCGCAATTCGATCTGGGAATAATCCGCATCGGTAAACAGCCATCCGTCCCTCGGCACAAAAACCCTGCGGATCATCCTGCCCTGCTCGGTCCGCATGGGAATGTTTTGCAGATTGGGCTCCGTGGAGGAAATCCGCCCCGTGGCCGTGATCGTCTGGTTAAAGGATGTATGGATCCGCCCGTCCTCCCCGATATAATCCGCAAGCCCGTCCGCATAGGTAGACTTTAACTTCGTCAGACCCCTATACTCCAAAATGTCTGCCACAATCCGGTGGTCAGGAGCCAGCCGTTCCAGCACGTCCGCCGCCGTGGAATAGCCGGTTTTCGTTTTCTTTCCCCCTTTGAGTCCCATTTTCTCAAACAGGATTTCCCCCAGCTGCTTGGGCGAATTGATGTTGAACACACAGCCTGCCGCCGCATGGATGGCCTTTTCCAGTTCCCCAATCCTACCGGCCAGGCTGTCCCCGTAAGCTTTGAGTTCCTCCCGGCGAACCGCCACACCCTCCTTTTCCATCTCATACAGCACCCGGGAAAGGGGCATCTCCATTTCGGTAAACAGCTTCCACATACCGGCATCCCGCAGTTTGGATTCCAGCACAGGGCCGGCGGCATAGCACACATACGCAACATATCCGGCATACTTTGTAAACTCATCCGGTTTTTCATCCATCGCCTCTGCCAGCGTCCGCTTTTCGAAAAGCTGCTTTCTTCCCGGAACCGTAAGGGAAAGCTGCTCTGTAGCCACATCCTGGGGCGTATAATCGTTTTTGAGCGGGTTTAAAAGATATGCGGCAATCAGGACGTCAAACAGCGCCTGCGTTCCGCAGCCCTCCCCATTTTCCCCTCCTGATAAAAGGGCGGCGTACGCTTTTTTGACCCCGAAGGTGGCAAGGGGTTTGCCCTGCCTGTACAGCCTGGCCAGTTCCCCCTCTATATAGGAGGCCGACAAAAGTCCTTCGGCCCGCAGCACATAGACGTCCCCTTCCCCAAAGCAAAGTGAAAGCGCTACAGGCCCATCCCCGTCATCCGCCAGAAAAAAAGCGCACCGTTTGGCCTTCTTGGCCGCTTCCATGATTTGGGACGCCTGCGCCAAATCCGAGACGGCCACAAAATGCGCCGCCGGATCCTGCTCTTTTCCGGGAATTTTCGTAAAACGGCCCAGCATATTTTTAAACTCCAGACGCACAAACACCTCATAGGCTTCCTGCGTAAACAAATCGCCCAGCCTTGCTTTTTCCCAGTCCGTCTCCACCGGACCGTCCACTTGGATGGTGGCCAGCGTCCTGCTTAAATATGCCAAATCCTTATTTGCCACAAGGGATTCCCGGACGGATTTTTTGGAAACCTCTTCCACATGGGCGTAAATATTGTCCAGCGACCCAAACTGTTTCATCAGCCCCGCCGCCGTCTTTTCCCCCACCTTGGGCACTCCCGGTATGTTGTCCGCCGTATCCCCCATCAATGCCTTTAAGTCGATAAACCCTGCCGGATCCACACCGTATTTGGCCTCCACGTCCGCAGCGTAATAGTCCTCCACTTCCGTTTTCCCGCCCTTGGTCTTGGGAATCCGGATTTTGATGCGGTCCGTGGCAATCTGCAAAAGATCCCTGTCCCCGGACACCAGCGCCACGTCCATCCCTGCCTTCTCGGCGCGTTTTGCCAGCGTCCCCAAAATATCGTCCGCCTCCAGCCCGGCCTGCTCCACCATACAGACTCCCATGGCCGCAAGCGCTTCCTTGATCACCGGAACCTGCTGGACCAACTCTACAGGCATGGGTTTGCGTGTTCCCTTATACTCCTTATAAATTTCATGGCGGAAGGTAGGCGCTTTTACGTCAAAGGCAACCGTCAGAAAATCCGGCTTTTCCTCCTCCAAAATTTTAAACAGAATATTTAAAAAGCCGTATACCGCATTGGTATGCAGCCCCTGCGCATTGGACAGATCCGGTACGCCGTAAAACGCCCGGTTTAAAATACTGTGCCCGTCAATCAAAACCAGTTTTTCACCCATGAAATCCTCTTTCCCCTTTACATCCTGCGACAGCCCGGACAGCAAAACGCCGTCCCATACCCGGTAAACGCTAAACCCCCACACCCGATTTTTTACAAATGTCCTGCAGGCAGCACTTATCACAGTAAGGCCTGGTCCTGGCGGTACAGACCGCCCTGCCGTGATTGACAAGCCTGTGGCAAAAATCGTTTCCCTCTTTGGGCGGAATGATCTTCCACAGCGCCATCTCCACCTTCTTGGGGTCTTTGATATTGTCCACCAGCCCCATGCGGTTGACCAGACGGATGCAATGGGTATCCGTTACAATGGCCGGCTTGCCAAACACATCCCCCATAATCAGGTTGGCGCTTTTTCTTCCTACCCCGGGCAGCGAAAGCAGGGCGTCAAAATCCCCGGGCACATTTCCGCCATATTTGTCCTGCAGCATCCCCATGCAGGCGCGGATATCCCGCGCTTTGCTGCGTCCAAGCCCGCAGGGTCTGACAATCTCTTCGATTTCGTCCTCGGACGCCGCTGCCAGGGAGGCCACATCCGGGAATTTATCGTAGAGTTTTTCCACCACCACATTTACCCTTGCGTCCGTACACTGCGCCGCCAGCCGCACGCTTACCAAAAGCTTCCACGCCTGGTTATAGTCCAGCGTACATTCCGCCTGCGGATACTCCTTTTTCAACCGTTCTATGATTGCAAGCGCCAGTTCCTCTTTTGTCTGCCCCTTCATTTCCTTTTCCTCACAATACCACGATCAGCAAAATCAATACCGCCGCCAGAATTGCCACCGCCTGCGTCGCATACAAACCCTTTTGCAGCGAATCCAATAGGTGCAAATGCCTTTTCTGCGTCTGCATCCGCATCCGCAATTCTTTATTCAAGTCAAAGGTATCGCCGTTTTCCAGACGCTGCATCCCTTCCGTCACCAAAAACTGGATACTCAGTTCCTCATGACAGGACTGGCACCTGTCCACATGGAAAAGAAACTGCTTCTCCGTCCTTTTATCCATCTCACCCTTTAAAAAAGACGGAATCATCTTTTCGACCTGTTTGCAGCTTGGTTCCACCATACGTTTTCCTCCGGAAACGGCATCCTACAGCATAGCAATGCCCCTGCAGTATGTCTGCGCCACATCATAATTGTCCTTGAGCACCACGATATCCGCGTCAAACCCTGCGGCCAGTTTCCCTTTACGGTCATCCACGCGAAGCAGGCGGGCCGGATTGAGGGTACAGGAATTGAGTGCAATGTCAAAAGGCACCAGCGCCTCCTCCGCCAAAATCCGCAGCCCCTGGTTCATGCGCAGCGTACTGCCGGCAATGGTATCTGTCCCCGCAAGTCTCGCCAGCCCATCCTCGCCGATTTCAATGGGATGCCCGCCCAATTCATAATTTCCTCCGGGAGGACAGTGCTTGGCACGCAAAGAATCGCTGACCATAATGGCCGTATCCCGGCCTTTTATGGCAAAAAAATTGTTAACCGCAGCCAAATGGGAATGACAACCGTCGCAAATGATTTCCCCGTAAATGTCCCGCACCCGAAAAGCCGTGCCCACAAGCCCCGGCTTTCTGTGATGGTAAGGCGTCATTCCGTTATAAACATGGGTCATGCTCACCGCCCCGTTGGCAATTCCCATAAGCGCCTGCTCATAGGATGCCGAGGAATGCCCCATGCTCACTACCACGCCGTGGCTACTGCAATACCGGGTCAATGCAAAACCCTCGTCATGCTCCGGCGCAAGCGTAATATACTTTATCCGGCCATGGGCCGCTTCCTGATACCGGCAAAACTGCTCCACCGTCGCCCGCGCAATCGCTTCCGGGGGCTGCGCCCCCTTATATTCCATGTCCAGATAAGGCCCCTCAAAGTGGATTCCCAAAATTTCCGCTCCCTCATAGCCTTCCTCCGCCACCCTGGCCACGTTTGCCACGGCAGCCGTAAGCACATCCGGCATCTGCGTCACGGTAGTGGGCAAAATGCCGGTCACACCCTCCTCCGGAATACGCTTCATCCAATCGCGCAGCCCCTGTGACTTTGCGTCATTGGTGTCGAAGCCGTATGCCCCATGGGTATGCACGTCAATAAATCCGGGAACCACCCTTTTGTCCCCGTAATCCACATCCGCCGGTTTCTCCCCCCACGGGTAAACCCCTGCAATCTTACCGTCCGCCACTTCCAGCTGGGCAGCCATAAACTGCCCGCAATTCCAAACCCTTCTACTTTGTATAATCATAAGCTGCTCCCCACAAAAAATACATGCAAATACGCTTCACCGGTCTTTTGTACGTTACAAAACAATGGCCGCCCGGACAGCCGGACGACCACCGATTTTTGACCCGCCCGGACGGTATTTAAATGTGCATGCCTGCATGCACATTTACGCAGGATCCGTCCAAAGCTTTTACATATATTATACCAACGCAAGCGCATCCTCATCCGCAACCAAAATAAAATTCGGGTGCAGCTGCAAAACGGAGGCCGGAACCTTCGGTGTAATGGGTCCAAAAAATGCATCTTTCAAAATCTGTGCCTTGTCCTTGCCACTCACCACCATCAGCACACATTTCGCCCGCATAATCGTGGCAATTCCCATGGTGTATGCCTGCCTGGGCACTTCGTCAATGGAATTGAAAAAGCGCTGGTTTGCCTCAATGGTCATCTGTGTTAAATCCACACAATGGGTTTCTTTGTCAAACTCGTCATTGGGCTCATTAAAGCCGATATGCCCGTCATGGCCAAGTCCCAAAAGCTGCAAATCCACACCGCCCATGGAAGCAATCACCCTGTTATAATCCGCACAGGCCTTATCGCTGTCCGGTTCCGTGCCGTCCGGCAGATGCGTATTTTTGGGATCAATATTGACATGCTTGAAAAGATGGTCGTGCATAAAGTAATAGTAACTCTGCTCGTTCTCCCTGGGCAGTCCCTTATATTCGTCCAGGTTCACACTTTTTACCTGGGAAAAATCCAAATCCCCTTCCCTGTACGCGTTCACCAAATGCCGGTATGCCCCCACGGGGGTGGAACCCGTGGCAAGTCCAAGTACACAGTCCGGCTTTGTCACTACCAACGCACCGATGATGTTGGCCGCCTTCCTGCTCATATCGTCATAGTCTTTTGTCCGAATGATTCTCATGATCTGCTCTCTCCCTTGTTATGAATTTTCCCGTTATGTGTAACAATCCAGGGGGGTATTTTAGGTTTGCTGCGCAAAAACCGCCCCCATTCCCCCTCCGCTTGGCTCCCTGCTCACGTTAGCATGAGTTCTTCCATCTCCGTAAGCAGCGAATCAAAGAGCGCAAGCGCGCTGCGAATCGGCTCTGTGGTCCGCATATTCACCCCTGCCCCTTCCAGTAGGGAAATCGGATCCTTGGAACAGCCGCCGGATAAAAATTCCAGATAGTCCTTCACCGCAGGCTCCCCCTCGGAAAGGATACGCTTGGACAACGCCATTGCCGCAGAAAACCCGGTGGCATACTGGAATACATAGAAATTGTAATAGAAATGGGGAATCCTCGCCCATTCCACGTCGATCTCTTCATCCACTGCCACGTCGTCCCCATAATAGAACACGTTCAAATCATGGTACATCCGGTTGAGCTTCTCGGCCGTCAGGCTTTCGCCCCTCTCGCTCGCCTCGTTGATCAGCATTTCAAACTCCGCAAACATGGTCTGCCTGTAAAGCGTGGTCCGGAACTGCTCCATAAAATAGTTGATCAGATAGGCCCGCGTGCGTTTATCCGTGGTTTTCTTAAGCAAATGCTGCATCAGTAAAGATTCGTTACAGGTGGATGCCACTTCCGCCACAAAAATCACATAATTGCGGTCCACCGCCCGCTGGGTATTATTGGACAGCCAGGAATGCATCGCATGTCCCATTTCATGGGCAAGGGTAAACTCCGAATCCAGGGTATCCGCATAATTTAACAGTACATACGGATGCACCAGCTGGCCTGCAGAATACGCACCGCTGCGCTTGCCCCGGTTCTCATAGACATCAATCCACCGGTTGGCAAATCCTTCCTCCAGCACCTTCGTGTACCCGCTCCCCAATACTGCCGTCGCTTCCAGTACCGCCTGCTTCGCCTCCGAAAAAGGCACCTTCACGTCCGCATCGGCCACCAGCGGCGCATAAATATCATACATGTGCAGGCTGTCCACCCCGAGAAGCTTCTTGCGCAGACGCATATAGCGGTGCAATACACCGATATCCTCATGCACCGCAGCAATCAAATTTTTGTAAACCGATACCGGGACATTGGTCCTGTCCAGAGAAGCTTCCAATGTACTGGGATATTTCCTCGTTCTGGCAAAAAAGCGCAGCTGGTTCACCTGTCCGTTCAGCAGGGCCGCCGAAGTGTTAGCCACCTTTTGGTAAGTATGATACAGGGATTCAAATGCCGCCTTGCGCACATTCCGGTCCGTATTTTGCATCAGCGGGATAAAGCTGCCGTGCGTAACCTCCAATTCCTCCCCTTTCGCATTCTTAATGGAGGGAAAGCTAAGATCCGCATCGTTTAGCATGGAAAACACCGTATCCGGTGTCTGCGCCATCTCCCCGGCATCCGCCAATACCTTCTCCAGTTCCGGGGATAAAATGTGCTCCCGGCTTCTGCGCAATTCCCCGATGCTTCTTTTGTAAACAAGAAGCTCTTCCTTTTCCGCATAAAATGCGTCAAGCCGTTCTGTAGGAATGGCCAAAATTTCCGGACGTGCAAACGCCGTCAGTCCGCTGCACTCCACATACAGGCTCATGGCCTTCGCTTCCATCTCCTGCCCCTGCGCATTGGCCGTGTCCTGATCCTTGAAACGGGAGGCATACCCGTAAATATTGTCCAAAAGACAGTCCAGCCTCTCGTCCAGCGCACAAAAGGTCAGCAAATTCTCCGCCTTGTCGGCCAGCTTTCCGCCAAGACCGGCCATCTCTTTGGCCAGCGTGCGCGCCTGTTCCATGTCAGCCTCCCAGTCCTTTCTGGACGCATACATGTCTTCCAGTGCCCAGGTGTCCTCCGCTGCCACCTCGCTGCGCACCGGTATTTTCCTGTTCTCTTCCATTACTCGCTCCTTTCCCTCGCCGGGAAACCTTGACGGTTTCCTTGCGCCGCCCCAAAATCCCGGCCGGTGTCATCCGACACACTCAAATCTTCTTAGATCATACCACAAACTTCTCCTTCTTGCAATCAGAGAGATAATGTCAAGTGTATTTGTAAATTTCCCTATACCGCTGCCGCCCGCTTACTCTATTCTCCCCAGCATAGCTGGGGGATTAAGGTTTTCATTAAGCAATACTGTATTAGTACACCGACTTCTTTTCCGATCCTGTCTGGATTTATCAGGGTTAATGCTCATAATAGACAGAATTATCCCATCCCTGTATCGTATATGCCTCTAAAATGCTGCCATCCACAGCATTGACCACGCAAACATAATTGAGCCAATCCTCTATCTCCATCCCCTCTTTCACATTGTTAAAACCAACGGAATATGCTAACGCTCCCTTATCTTTTTCCTTTATTTCGCTCCAATCCGCAACACACAAATCCGAGTTCCATCCATAAGTATTGATACATAATTTTAATTCCTTTGCTTTTTCACCAAGGTCTGTTTCCATTGCTTTCTGTGCAATCTCAACCGCTTTCTCCTCGCTGATGCCGCCTGCCGCCTTCACTTTTGCCTCAAGTTCCGCTCTTTTGGCACGATCCTCTGCCTCATATTCCGCCTGCGTCTTCCGATTCGTGTTGAGAGATATCCTGAAATTGCAGTCAATAATCTCCAAAAGCTCCTCGTCGGTAAGTTCCCTGTCCGGCAGATAATATTCTCCTGTGAATATGATATAACAGAGCGTTCCTTCCGTCGCATCATCCGCGCTGTCCACCTCCTGAATC
>CARDPF010000132.1 GCA_948960675.1 uncultured Eisenbergiella sp. | reverse complement strand
CCAGAGATTATGCTACCTGCAGGAAAAGGGGAGGTTTGACAGCGAATGGCAGGGGCAGCTGTTTAAGGTCATGCGGATGGCGGGGCTTCCGGTGTCGGCGTGCGAGACGGTAAGCCTTTCAGGAGAGGAAGTCAGGATGCTTTTGGGGGAACTGGAGGGAAGGCTTTCCCCGCAAAAGTATATGACCTTCCTTGCGCTCTATACGCTGGCGAAAGAACTTGCACAGGCCGGCCGGGCCGCCGCCGCGCTGGAAATACCGGTAAGATAACCGGCACTTTTGTTTGTCCTGCCGGTATCGGCGTACCGACGGTTACAGACATAATCCCGCGAAGTCAAAATCGTGCCTTGTGTGCGATTTTGCGAGGCGGGGCATTTCCATGTGTTACTGTTGCGGCCCCGGTATTTTTATATTATAATGGAAAACATAGAATTTGGAGGTTTGTGTTTTGGCAGGCAGGAGTAGGCAGGGAGGAACATCGTGCTGGAACAGGATGGGAAACGGGAAAAGGCGGGCCGTCTGGCGGCGGCGTTTTTGCAGCTGGCAAGGGATTCGATTTTGGTGCAGATGCGCTTTTTGGATGTAGCAATTGCAAAGCTTTTGCCGGTGGAGGAACCGCAGAGTAACCGGGTGGCCACGGATGGGGCCTCCCTGTTTTATGACCCTGTCTATGTACTAAGACAGTGTAAAGCAGAGCCGGATTATAGTGTGCGGCTTTATTTGCATGTGCTGCTGCATTGCATTTTTTTCCACCGCTTCCAATATGATAAGGTGGATATGCGGCTTTGGGATATGGCGGCGGACATGGCCGTGGAGGGGACGATTTTAGAGATGGGGCTTCCCGGCACCGGGCTGCGGACTGACATGGATGCCCGTGTGTGTCTGGGGAAGGTAAAGGAGCAGGCCGGGGCGCTTACGGCAGAGAAAATTTACCGGTATTTGCGCAATACATCCACGGATAGGGAGACACTGGCCTTATGGACCCGGCTGTTTATGCGGGATAGCCATGTGCTTTGGAAACCTGTGGAAAAAGAGGAACTTTTGCTTACACAAGAGCAGTGGAAGAAAATCAGCGAGCGGGTGAAAGCGGATTTAAAGAGCTTTTCCAAGGGAAAGACCCAGTCGGAAAGCATGGAGAAAAATTTGGCGGAGGCGACGAGGGATCGTTTTGATTATGCGAAGCTTTTGCAGCATTTTACGGTGATGGGAGAGCATGCTGGGGTCAATGAGGATGAGTTCGACTATATTTACTACACGTATGGGCTTTCCCGTTACGGGAACATGCCGTTGATTGAACCGCTGGAGTCGAAGGAGACCAAAAAGGTTAGGGATTTTGTGATTGCGCTGGATACGTCCGCTTCATGCCGCGGGTCGGTGCTGCGCGGCTTTTTGCGCCGCACATATGCCATTTTAAAAGGAACGGAACATTTTTTCCGGAAAATAAACGTGCATATTATCCAATGCGACAGTGAAATCCGCTCGGATGTGAAAATTACCTGCGAGGAGGATTTGGATGCGTTTATAGAGAAGGAAACTTTGCAGGGATTCGGTTCCACGGACTTTAGGCCGGTTTTTGCGTATGTGGAGGAATTGCTCCAAAAAGGGGAGTTTGAAAATCTGAAGGGATTGATTTATTTTACGGACGGGTACGGGGTATATCCGGAGCGGATGCCGGGCTATGATGTGATTTTTGCATTTCTGGAGACGGAGGATGACGGCCCGCCGGTGCCGCCTTGGGCAATCCGGGTGACGTTTGACAGGGACGAACTGGAAGAAAGGGAGGAACAGGATCGGTGAACATTACGCAGGCAAAGGCATATGTCAAAGATTCCGTGAGGATTTATTTAAAAAAGGATGCGTACGGGGAATACAGGGTACCGCCGGTGCGGCAGCGTCCGATATTTTTGCTGGGCGCGCCAGGCATCGGGAAAACGGCGATCATGGAACAGGTAGCGCAGGAATTGGGAATTGCCCTGGTGTCCTATTCCATGACGCATCACACGCGGCAGTCGGCGCTGGGGCTGCCGTTTATCCGGCATCGTGTGTACGACGGGAAAGAGGTAGATATCACCGAGTACACGATGAGCGAAATCCTTGCGTCGGTTTATGACGTGATGGAGGAAAGCGGACTTCGGGAGGGAATTTTATTTTTGGACGAAATCAACTGCATTTCGGAAACCCTTGCCCCGTCCATGCTGCAGTTTTTGCAGTATAAGACGTTTGGCTGCCATCAGGTTCCGGAAGGCTGGGTGGTGGTGACGGCAGGAAATCCGCCGGAATACAATAAGTCTGTCAGGGAATTTGACGTTGTGACCATGGACCGTCTGCGTGTGCTGGAGGTGGAGGAAGATTATGAAGCCTGGAAGATTTATGCACAGGAAAAAGGGCTGCATAATGCGGTGACAAATTTTCTGGATTTGAAGAAAGAATATTTTTACCGGATTGAGACTACGGCGAAAGGCCGTTCCTATGTGACGGCCAGGGGATGGGAAGATCTGTCGAGTGTGTTAAAGCTTTATGAGGAAGACGGGCTTTTGGTGGATGAAACGCTGGCCGGGCAGTATTTGCGCAACGACAGGATCGTGAAAGAGTTTATCGCGTATTATGATCTGTATCAGAAGTATAAAAAAGATTATCATGTAGATGGTATTTTAAACGGAAGCTATGGGGAAGAGACCGTAAAAAAGGCGGGAGAGGCCGCGTTTGACGAGCGGCTTTCCCTGCTTGGGATGCTGGTGGATAAAGTGCAGGGCGAAATTCGCGATGTGATGCAGGAATCTGCCTGCCTTACGGATTTGGTCCGCACCCTGAAAGGAATCAAGCAGGCAGTAGAGCGGCAGCCAGAAATGACGGCGCAGGAATTTCTCTCCCGCCTGGCAAAGACAGAGGAAGGGAGAAGTACGCTCATGGAGTCTTTGCAGCGGGCAAATTCCCTTTCGGATTCGGATAAAAGAAAGCATAGGGCAGTGATCCGCTTCTGGCAGGAGGCACAGAAAGATGTGATAACGCAGGGAAGCCTGGATGGCGGTGCGGCAATGGGATTGCTCAAAGAAAAGTATGACGCACGGGTGGAAGCATTGCAAAAGCGGACAGTGCGGGTACAGGAATGGCTGCACCATATTTTTGCATTTGTGGATAAGGCTTTTGCGGACGGGAATGAAATGCTGATTTTGGTCACGGAACTGACGGTGAACGATGCCAGCGCACGGTTTATTGCGGCGTTTGGCTGTGCGGATTACCAAAAGCACAATGAGGAACTCATGCTTTCCGAACGCCAACACCATATCCGCAGGGAATTGGATGCTTTGGAAATTTTGTGAAACAGTTCAGACAGGTCTGGCTTGCTACAATTTAGCAGGGGAGGAATTGGGATGCCGAAGGTAAGGCTGGAAGGAAGCGATGCGGATCTTTTGTATGAGGAAAGCGAGGGGGGGATTTTGGTTTTGGGTGTGGAAGGAAACCCGGTGCGGTTGGAAATCCCGGCCCGGATTGGGGAAAAGCCCGTGACCCAAATCCGTAAGAAAGCATTTTTTGACAGCCGGTTTCTCCGGTTTGCAGTTCTGCCTGCAACCATGGAAAAAATAGACAGCTGGGCTTTTGCCCACTGCAGGCAGCTGGAGCGGGTGGAACTGCCCCAAAAGCCGATTGCCCTTGGCAGGGACATATTTATTGGAAGCAAGGGTCTGCAAAAAATTGTTCTCTACCCTACAAAATCCGAGGGGCAGCCGCAGCGCGGAAAGAATCCCGGGGAGGTTCTTGGCGGGGGGGAAGGGATTTCTCGTCTGCTTGCGGTGGCGGTAACAAAATTGGGGGATCCGTTCCTGCTCCGGATAGAAGAGGCCGGGACAAAAGAATGGCTGGAAAAATGGGATGCCCGTATGCTGGTGCGGATGCGTGAGGATGACAACGACGGATACGATAAGCAGGTGCTGGCCGGGGAGGAGGATTATGAGCGCACGGATCCGGTGCGTTTCCGAAACCTGAAGCGGCGGGCAAAGGTGCGGCTTGCGTTTGTGCGGCTTTGCAATTCCTGCGGCCTGTGTGAAACGGTCAGAAAAGAGCTGGAGGAATATTTGAAAAATCATACAAAAGGCTGCCGGTCTGAGGAGACGTGGGAAGTGGTTCTGGGTGAATTCGGGGATGACAGGGAGTATTATGGTCTTTTTGCACAGTTGGGATGTGTGACGGAAGAAAATTTTGAGGGGCTTTTGGAGGATATCGGGGAACGGCATACGGAAATGAAAGCGTATTTTATGCGTTACAAGGAACAACATTTGGGGCATCGGGACTTTTTTGCCGGATTGTCACTTGATTTTTAATATGGACCGTAAATGATTGAATCTGGCTAAATTGTTACGGAGGTTGGTTTATTTGCGTAGGAAAGGAACATACTGATGAATGAGGAAGAGATGATATTGGATATTTTGGCACATTTGGACAGTGAGACCAGACTGGGCGCGATGCGCATGAGCGTTGAGATGGAAGCCGGAAAGGCAGGAAGTAAGGAAGTATCCCACAAATGCTGTCATGCATACGGAAGACCTGCCAATGAAACCGTGGGCCTGCTGGATATGTATACCGACATTAGCGCGCCTTGCGCAGAGGAATTGTAGTGGTTGCCATAAGCGGTTCCGGTTCGTGAAAGAGTAGCTTGTAGTGTAATGGTTCAGGGTTACATCAGCTATAAATCCCGCAAAGTCAAAATCGTGCCTTGTGCGCGATTTTGCGAGGGCTTCAGGTAAGCCAGTGCGCCACACGGTTGCAATCGCCGGAAACATGTGCTAGAATGGTGAAAATATGTGGCGGTTTTGCGGTATGGACGGCTGCGAAAACGGAGGGACTAAATATGACGTTGGATGGTAAGACGATCCTGATCACCGGAGGCACGGGAACGTTCGGAAAATGTTTTACGAAATATGTGATGGAGCACTATAACCCTAGGAAGGTAATTATTTATTCCCGGGATGAATTCAAACAATGGATGATGCGGCAGGAGTTTGCGGAATATGAGGACAGGCTTCGCTTCTTTATCGGGGATGTCCGGGACGGGCAGAGGCTGCGGCGCGCCTTTGACGGGGTGGACTACGTGATCCATGCCGCAGCGCTTAAGCAGGTTCCCACCTGTGAGTACAATCCGAATGAGGCCATCAAGACCAATATCCATGGGGCGATGAATGTCATTGAGGCAGCGCTGGATTTGGGTGTGAAGAAGGTAGTTGCCCTTTCCACGGACAAAGCGGTGAATCCGGTGAATCTTTACGGTGGCACCAAGCTGGTGAGCGATAAGCTGTTTGTGGCTGCCAACGCTTATGTGGGGAATAAGGATGTGAGTTTTTCCATTGTCAGGTATGGGAATGTAGCGGGAAGCAGGGGCTCTATCATCCCGCTGTTCGACCGGCTTATCCGGGAGGGCGCGAGAGAACTGCCGATTACGGATTTGCGTATGACGCGGTTCTGGATCCGGCTGGAAGAGGGCGTGGAACTGGTGATTAAGGCGCTGGCGGAAGCAAAGGGCGGTGAAACCTTTATCAGCAAGCTTCCTTCTTTTAAGATTACGGATTTGGCGGAGGCGATGCTGCCGGGATGCAAACTTAAGGAGATCGGGATCCGTCCGGGGGAAAAGCTGCATGAAATTATGGTTACGCCGGAGGACTCCTACACGACCTACGAGTATGACAAGCATTTTATCGTTTACCCGCAAATGACCTGGAATGATAAGCAGCAGCCGGACGGCAGCGGGAAAATGGTAGAGGAAGGCTTTGCCTACAGTTCCGGGAACAACGCGGAATGGCTTTCGGTGGAGGACATCCGCAGCCTGCTTGAGGACATCAAATTGGAGAAATGATGCATACGATTTTACAAAAGAAAAACTGGTGGACTGCCCTGATCTGGGGCAGCGCCGCTTTTTTTACAATACTCTATTTTACACTGATTTTTAATCAAAATGTGTGGACGGATGAAATTTTTACCATGAAGCTTTTGGAGGGGAACTTCCGGGAGATTGTAGAGGGGACTGCGGCTGATGTTCATCCGCCCCTCTATTATTTTGTTGCAAAGCTGGCCAAGCTCATTTTTGGGGAAAGCCTGCAGGTGCAGAAAGTGGTAGCCATTATCCCAATGTCTTTGACGCTGGTTTTGGGGGCGACGAAGGTGCGCCGTCTGTTTGGCGACAGGACCGCATTTTGGTTTATCGTGATTTTGGGCTGCATTCCATGTTCCATGGAATTTGCGGTACAGGTCCGGATGTATTCCATGGCGCTGCTGGCAGTGACGGCTTGCGGTTTATATAGTGTGGAATGCTATTTGGGAAAAGGGGCCGCAGGAAAAGAGGGCAGGAAAAAAAGACGTGCCAGGGAAAAAAGCAGCTGGGCCGGATTGGTAATTTCCACCGTTGCGGCTGCGTATTTACACTATTTTGCCTTTGGTTCGGTGGTTATCGTGCAAGGCTTCCTGTTTTTGGCGCTGCTGATCGGAAAGCCCAAAAAGCTGAAAAAGTGGTTTGCTGCGGCAGCCCTCATGATTTTAGCCTATCTGCCCTGGGCCGGTGTTTTGTTGCGTCAGAGTTTGGGGGTGGCACAGAGCTATTGGATTGCCAAAATCACGCCGGAGACGGTGTGGGGTTTTTTTGAGTGGGCGTTTGGCATCCATAAATGGAAATGGCCCTGCTTTTTGTTTACGGCGGTTTGTGTCGCGGCAGGATGTGCTGCGCTGGCAGGATGTATCAAAAAGCGCAGGGAGGATATCTGTGCGCTGCTTTTTATGGCTGTGCCTGCACTGACAGCGGTTTGCGGTGTGGCATTGTCCTTTTTGATCCGCCCGATTTACAGGGATCAGTATGTATTTCCGGCAATGGGGCTGTTTTGCCTGTTTTTGGCCATTGAACTGTCACAGTATATGGAAAAAAAGTGGATTTTGTATCCGGCAAGCCTCTTTCTTTTGTTTTTGGGTTCCGTGCAGTATTTGGAGACGTACCGGCAGGAATATAAGAGTACACTGACAGATCAAACGGTGGCAGTCTGGAACGAGAACGTGGGCGAAAACGATATTATTGTGTATAATCTGTTTGTCAACCGCTTTTGCTATTCCTACTATTTCCCAGAGGATAAATTGTTTTATGTGCGGGATGTGGATTTGGATCAGGATTTTGATGCCATTTGGTTTTTGAATACGGCATATGAATGGGAGTTTGTGCCGGACCAAATTCTGCCGTATGACCTGCAGATCGAATACCAGGGACATTATGGGATTGAGCACAATGAATTTGACTTGTATAAGGTAACGAAGGGGCCGAACGCGGGATTGTGGAAACCGGAAGGGTAGAACGGATATGAGGTTGAGCATTATTGTGCCCGTCTATAATATGGCGGCGGATCAAAAGCTGGAATATTGTTTGGAATCGCTGGTGCATCAGACGTTGGAGGATTATGAAATCATTGCGGTGGACGATGCCTCTACGGATGCATCTCCTGCGATTTTAAGGCAGTATGAAAAACGGTATCCCCAAAAATTGAAGGTGTTTATTTCCGCAGAAAACAAACGGCAGGGGGGCGCCAAGAATATAGGAATTTCATTGGCCGCAGGGGAGTGGCTGGGCTTTGTGGACAGCGATGACTGGATTGCCCCCGATATGTATGAGAAGCTTTTAAAAAAAGCGGAGGAAACCGGCGCGGATATGGTGGGCTGTGATTACCATCTGACCGGGGAGCACAGTATGAAAATCGGGCAGGTGGTGCCAAACTCAAAACCGGGGCAGTGCGGCGTCTTGACACAGGACAAATACCGTTCCCTGATTTTGGACAGCGGGAGTATGGTGGTGAAGGTATACCGCCGGGAAATTTTTACGGAATCTAAGCTCCGTTTTCCGGAACATATTTTTTACGAAGACAATGCCATCGGGGCGGCCGTGATGCTACAGGCCAAACATTACGAATATATTCCGGAGCCGTTGTACTATTATTACCAGCATGACGGTTCCACGGTGCATACGGTGACAAAGCAGCGCTGTCTGGACCGGATGGAGGCGGGGCGCGGCATTGTGCGGGAAGCACAACGGCTGGGCTATCTGGAAAAATACCGTCCGGAACTATGCTTTGAGTTTACGAGGCTTTTTTTTGTGAATACGCTTTTTTCCTATATGGTTGGGAAGGGGCATAAGTCCTGCCGCTTTGTCAAAAGGATGGGGGAAGAGATGCGCAGCACTTTTCCGGAGTTTATGGAAAATCCGTACTATCTGGAGCAGGTGCATGCGGAGGAAAAGAAATTGATTGCCTTGCAGCAGCGGTCTACACTATTGTTCATGGCATATTATAAAGCCTTGTGGACGTGGAGGAGGCTGCGGGAGCGTTTGCATAAGAAAAACGGATGAAAAGGCATAGGGGGCGTTGCAAAATAGATGAGTAATCATCTATGGAGCAACGCTCCCTTTTTA
>CARDPF010000131.1 GCA_948960675.1 uncultured Eisenbergiella sp. | reverse complement strand
CAAAAAGAAATCCTCTGCCACAGTTTTGCCGATTCATCAACCAGTTTTCTGAATTTATATCCGGTTACGATTTGTTCGTTGATTGCCATGATAAATTCTCCTTTCGATTGTCATAAGAATGAATTTGTATGCCCTGTTACGGCATTGATGTTTACTGCGGATTGCTTGGAATCAGAGGATGCGGTGTTGGATTGCCCACGCGAAGCTTCTTTTCTCACTATAATTGCGGACGCGAGGGAAGTGGTGCTAAAAGGGAGTGCTGTATCAGCACCCCCTTGTACTTTATGGAGTTTTCCGTCGTTCCCGACATATACATCAGAAACCAAATTGCTGTTTAGGGTATGGACGGCCTTGGCTAAACTTTTGCCCGGTTACAATTTGCTCATTTATTGCCATGATAAAAGTTCTCCTTTCGGAACCTTGGGAAGAAAGTGTTTTGACATGCCGACCGTTAAGATTTGCCCGTAGTGTTTGGGCTTAAATCCATATGATATATAAAAATCTTCAAAAAGAAGATTTTAGAGGTGATTTAATAAATCACTATGCCGGTATGTAAATTCCTGTTGCCGTTGCGGCCATTGCTCCAAGACTATTTCCATTTGCGTGGGCTGTTGCAACACCAGTGGATAAGTTTACAGATCCCCCTATGCTTATTAAATTAGCGCCGTAATGATCTGTATAAATATTATAGCATTGTACGAATCCATAAAGTAACTTATATCCTGCTATTTTAGGGAGCGTTCCTGTGCAGTTATTCCAGCCGCCCGTCATATTAACGGATCTTGTTATTATGGATCCCTGAATATCGGGATCACCCAATTTTTTTCGCACTGAATCAGCACCTACGATATAGAAATCACTGCCGCTTTGCTGCAAGGTGCAGCCGCCCAATTTTGCACTTGTTTGCGCTAAATTACTGTTTAAGGAATTGACAGCCTTCGCCGAAGCGGCGATTCTGGAGGAAGTACTTGCGAGGCTGTCCGTGATTCCGTCGATAGCCCCTATCTTGGTTTCTGCATTCATTCCGTCGTCAAATTCAATATCGCTTGCTTTTGTCCAGAAGGATATTCTCTGCCACAGTTTTGCCGATTCATCAACCAGTTTCCTGAATTTACGGCCGGTTACGGTTTGCTCATTGATTGCCATGATAAATTCTCCTTTCGATTGTCATAAGAATTCATTTGTAGGGATATTTTCAATATCTTAGGTAACAGCTGCATAGGGGTATTCCACCCATGGAGACCAGTACGCGGCATTGTCGGTTGGATTTCCGTAAAAATGCCGGCAGAAAATGCGGACGTAGGGACTGTATCCACCGAATGCATAATATTTTTGCATTTGGCTGTAAGTCCCGATTTTGAAAACCTCCAGTACGCCGCCAATGCCGTTAACGGGATAATTTTTTTCCGAAGCGGCGAATTGTGAATTGCCAACGGAGTAAAATCCGGGTGTTTTCAGGTCGTTAAGGTTGGTGTCATGGTAGACTCCGGCCAAATCCGAATAGGCGAAAGCCGAGATACTGCCCGGTGTGGTAATGCTGGAAAAATTATTGTTTAAGGTATGGACGGCCTTGGCCGAGGCGGCAATATGGGATGAGGTACTGGCTAAACTGTCCGTGATGCCGCTTATTGCGCCAACTTTCGTTTCGGCATTCATTCCGTCGTCAAATTCGACATCGTTTGCTTTTGTCCAAAAAGAAATCCTTTGCCACAGTTTCGCCGCTTCATCCATCAGGCACCTGAACTTTTGCCCGGTTACAATTTGCTCATTCACTTCCATGAGAATAATCCTCCTTTCGGGATCCTTAGTAGAAAGCGCTTTTGGCGTGCCAGACTTTAAGAGTTGCCCGCAGTGTCTGGGATTAAATCCATATGGTATCCGTGTCCGCGTTTGGCGGTTCGCTTTCTGCGCCGGTGAACAAAAACAGTCCGTCTAGGGATGCCGGTTCATCGCTGCTTGAAAACAGGAAAATGGATGACAAAGGCTCTTCCTCACCGGTATCGGTAAACACGCGGAGTGCGTCGGCCGGAAGGTGTTCTTCCACATCATAGTAGAGAAAAGGCTGCTTTTTGGGCGGTTTATGGAGCAGGTATTCCTGTGTGTTATGGATTCGGTTTTCGGTGAGGTTGAAAAAATCGGCGAAAAACCCGTACATTTCTTCCTGTCGGTTTATAAAATCGCCTGCCTCGCTGTATTTGCCCTGGGAAACCAAACTGTTATAGTGGTTTAAGGCATCTGCTTTTTCAAGACTGTTATCCTGAAAAAAAATCATTTCGTCGATTTTATCAGGATAACAGGAAACCGGGTTGCAAAGCATGGTCAATCACCTCCCAGCCAGACATCGCCTTCTATACCGTCAAAATCATCCTCCGATTCATCGAAATAGACCGACTGCTGTTTTTGGCGCGCATATTTTTGGGTGTTATAGATTTCCTCTTCCCATGTGCGGAAAGTAACGGCATCCACGATATATTGCCCCAGAACATCACTGTTGGCCTGTATGATGCGGGTGGCCTGGTTGTACAGTCCCTGTGCGCGGAGGGAATTGATCTGGTTGATGACGGATGCGATGTCGTCATCGACATTTTTAAAATTGTGTTTCGTAATTTTCTGGGAAGGAAAATTACTAAATTCTCTCGAATATTCTGCCATCTGTATTTTCCTCCTTTAAGTTCCTATCCACGTCATGTTTTTGGTTAAGGCCGTAGGCTCAGGGTCAGCGTATGTGATTCCATTTGCTTCCTCCCTCCAGGCCGGATTCCCGTCCCCGTCGGTTTTCCAGACCTTATTGGCATGGTTTTGCCCGGCGGCGACACAGCCCGGGCTGTCTTTGGTGTTGGCATTCCAGTCGGTGTCCGCATCAGGCGGGGTATAGCCCAATGCGGCAACCACGTTTTGCATGGTCAGTTCGTTTCGGATGTCCTCCGAATTTTTATTTTCCACCTTTGCCAATCCCAGGTCGCCCTTGGTGACGCCATGGGGATTGGGACCGGCCGGATGGGTGTAGACATTGGTTTCCACCCCGTCGATTTTTAAGCTGCCGTTTGTTTCGGAGGGTTCCGTCCTGGTTGCGTCCGTGCGGGCATGGACGGAAACCGCATGTGCTTTTGCAGTTTGTATGTCCGGTTCCAGTGTGGCAAGCAGACGGTCGGTTTCCCCCCGTATTTTTTCTTCGACCTCCTCCTTGGTGGCAAGTAAGCTGTCCTGGCTTGCGTTTTTTAAATCAAGCTTGTGCAGTTCGGAGTCAATTACGGTGTTGTTTTTGTTAAAGACGCCGATATTGTACCGCTCCGGGCTTGTGGGCAGTTCCAGCTTTTTGTGTGGCGTATAGGTAGCCATTTGGGTCTCCTTTCTTTGCGTTATATTTCGTCACCGCTGACGATGGACGTCAGTTCCCCATGCGCATATTTCCCGAGAACGCCATGGCTGTATTCGTTTAATACCTTGTGGGTTCCCGCCTGCGCAAGAAGGGTTTCATACAAAGGATAAAACCGGTACATGGTGACGGTGGTGGTGTATCCGGCAAAATCATGGGAAACGGAAGAGATGACATATTGGTGTTCCCTGTCGGAATCGCTGCGCCGGTAGGATATCTTTTTGTTGACGTCCAAAAAGGGCAGGAGGGCGGTGGTGATGGTGATGTTGTCGGTTAACCGGCTGTTTTTCCGGTTTTCCCATTGCGCCCTTGCGGCCGCCAGGTCGTCGGAGGTAATGTTGTCATATTCCCCACCCGTTTTGACGTCCGGGATTTCCCCAAGCTTTTCCACGGTGAAGGGGGAGTTGGCAATGACGGTCATGTCCACCCGTTCGCAGTTGTAGAATTTTTGAAAATATTTTTGGGAGTACAGTTCCACCTTCTGCCCGTCTGCATCCGTCACGAATTGTCCGCTTTTTCTTCCGTTTGTCAGGACATTTAGGGCATGGGGCTGCCATTGCCCCAGCAGATAGGCCTTGACAACATCCTGTCCATCCAGTCGGTTCTTTTGTATCCGGAAGGAGTAGACGCGGTTTGCCAGCAGCGTGCCTGCCAAAAGGGGGCTTTTGGCAGATTCCTGATAAATGCCGATGGGCCCGAAGCCGTTTAGGTCGATTTGGGCATTCGCAAGGTTGGCGGCAGGAATTTTTACCGCGACGGTATCGCCGTTATGATAGCCCTCCTCATATCCGCCTATGGTGGCAGAGTAGGTGTTTTGGGCATATTGGCAGGTTTCGGTGTAAAAATTGGTTTCGATTTGTTTTCCCCAGATCTCGCAGATGTTGCGCACGGATGACATATCCACCGATGTGCTTTCGGAAATCAGTACCCTTTGGATAAAACGGTCGTCCAAAAAGATGTCGTCCTCGTAACAGAGGGGAATCATCTGGCATACGAAGGCATTGGTCTCCATGTCAAAAAACATTTCGTAGCCGGGGTAGAGATCCCGGAAAGCGGTCAGGATGGAAAGTACGGTGGTTTGGGAGGTAAACTCCTGATCATAGGGAATGGTATTCCATTTGTTTTGGTGTTCTTTGCGGTATTGCTGCCATTGGTCGTTGTATGCCGGCATTGCCATGTACTCCCCGATGTCGTCGATCCGGTGGTTGGTGATGTGCGCCAGCTTTTCCAGGGTTTCGATGACTGCACTGCGGATCGTGTTGTATTTTACCGGCGTGCCGGTCTGTGGGTCTGCCTCGTAGGCGGGATAGCAGATGGTTAACGCCCCGAGCTGCCCGTTTTTGGTGCCGTCCAGTTTTTTCATAAAGTCGGAACAATTGACGGTGAGCTGGTCTGTGGTGGCGTCATAGGTACCGGAGGTATCGGTGTATACATAGCAGCCAAGGGGATAATACCGGTATTGCTTTTCTGCGGGATCATATAAACCCACGGACACCCGGATATCCTTATTCATCCACAGCAGGCTGCTTTCCGTAAGCTTGAGCTTTCCCTTGAGGGTGGGCTGTATGGTAAAGTTGGCGGTACGCCTTAGGTCGGATTCGCCGTTGATGGTCATGTTTCCGCCGGTCAGGCCGCAGTTGAGGCTGTCCATGACCTTTTGGTTTTGATCCAACACTTCAATATTTAATTTTAATCCGGGAACTGCCGTATGCTGCAGGACGACGAGTAAGTCTTTTTGTGTGATGATTTCTGCCATTATGTACCCCACCATTCCGGTTCCACATTGGAAAAACCTAAATAATATAAATCTTCTTCGGAATTGACGTCGCCGACCTCCACCCAGGACCATGTGATTTCCCGGTTGTTGTACGCCTGGAGGGCGGTATCGGCGGGGGAAGGCGTAACCTGTACCAGCCACAGCCGCCCGTCCGGCAGCTTGAGGATTTTCGGGATGCTGTCGCATATATAGTCCATGAATTCCCGCTGGTATGTGATACGCTGAAAATCCTGACTGCTGTCATAGGCCAGTTCGCATTTTGCTTCGTCGGCAAATGGAACAAAGGATCCCTTGCATCTTCCCGTATCATAGTTTGCAATGGTATTGCGCACAAAAATCGGGTATTTGCGGTGGAGCAGTTCCACACTTGCAGACGGAACATTGCGGGTCGTATCGCAGAACCCGTCCGTGATGTTTGTTCCCCATACCGTGCCCCCTTCGATCAGGAACATTTTGGAGAACCGGGAGGTCACGCTTGTGCTTGCGTATGTGCCCTCCGCCCCATATAGTACAGGGACGATGGCATATTCCACGGGCTGCCCGGAAGCCACCAGATAGTCCGGATAATTGATTACAAAATCCCCCAGGGATTTGATTTCCTGTACCGCAATGGTTTTCCATTGGAACTGTCCCTGCGTCCTGCTTTTCAGGACGATGTGGGAGGTGGTTTCCAGACTCCAGTCCACATTTCCGGCATGGGTGGTTTGGTTAAATTTCGCCCATAGTATGGTGTCAAAATCCCATTCCTGCGGGCATTGGCTGCCCAGTGCAAAATCCGTTGCCTTTGTGATGTATAGATCGTCGTAAATGCCGTTTTTCAATTCGACATAATGGATATTTTCGATGCCGGTAGGGGTAAGGGCACATGCCAATTCCCCTCCGACAAAACCGCTTCCGCAGATAAACATGTGCTTTAATCACCTCCAAGCCATACAGGACTGACGGCTGCACCGGACGGTTCCACAAATACCTTGAGCTGGTATAGGTTGTTTTTCCGCCTGATGATGACCGTAACCATGTCTTTGTTTTCAAATACCTGTTCGTCAGAATACAGCAGATAGCGGTTTACCCCGTTTGGGACAACCAGGCGGAACCGCAGTTTTCCCCCAGAGTATACATGGGAGCTTAACGTTAAGCCTGCATTCTTGTTGCACATCCGGAACAGCTCTGCGTTTTGCCACAAATACATGCCCCGGATGATGACCGTGAAATCCTCTTTGACGGAAAATCCTTCGTCGTAATACAGGGTTTTACCCCGCAGGTCGATCATGCCGTCCATGTAGGAAAAGCTGTCCGTACCGTTGTACTGGATGATAATTAAATTGGTCGCCACCTGAATGCATCCCTGCGAGGGCAGGGGGGTGGCGTAGATGCGGGCATAGGTGTTGGGGTTTTCGAATTTGACGGTGATTCCCACATAACCCGTATCCAATTCCATCCCGTTTACCGTGACACCGGCACAGCGGATGTAGTACGCCGTGTGGTTGTCCAGTCCCCGGTATGCATAGCTGATGTCAAAACCGTCCGTCATTTCACTGCTTTGCAATAGCAGCTTTTTGGAAGCGTCGTATAAGTAAAAAACGTACTTGCTGACGGCCTCCCAGTCCTGCGAATAGTAATGGACAGCTGCGGTAAAGGACGAGTTTGTGACCGTACGGTCGTCGGGCAGGCCTTCAAAGTAGAAATCGGGCGTTGCAAAGGTAAAAAACAGAACCTTATTGGAGAGGGGGGACGCGACGTTTTCCACATCGAAGGTTTGTGCCTGCACCAAATATTTTTTGTTGTTTTCCAGCGTGTGGGCCGGAATGGTATGCTTGAGGGCAAAAGACGATACCGTATCGTCAAATACCGTCTCGTTTGTATCGTTGTCATAAATGATGATCCGGTTTGCGTGGGCGCGGTTCCCCATCCACGACAGGGTTATTTCAGAATCCTTCGTGGCGTCAAAGGGGGGTATGCGCATGATGACTGGCCGTGCCATATTTCACCTCATTTCTGCGCTGCTTTTGCGCATGGCAAGTTTGTGCAGGGGCGCCAGTTACTGCCCGTCATTTTGGCTAAGGGCCGCAAGCTGCGCATGGTACAGGGCAACCATGTCATTGTAGGTGGCAAGGTATGGGCCGACAAGCGGCGTGCCATAGGCGTAGGCTTCCACTACCCCTTTGTTTTCCTCCGACTCCTTCAGGGACTCCAAATACGCACGCGACTGGTTGAAATAGGTCTGCTGGCAATATTTGTGCATGGCGAGGCGGGTATAAAGATCCGTGAGCTTTTCCGCGGAATATGCGGTGCAGCCATGCCCGTCGGCGTGGTAGCCCAGGGGCAGTCCCGTAAGCTTTACGGCTCCTGCGATGTCGAGCAGGTTAATCTGGTCTTTTTCCGTATAGGAATAGTGCAACCCGTCCACATCAAGCCCGGCTTCGATGGTCTGCTGGCAGGCTTGGGAGAGCGTATCAATTTTTTGCCGGAGCGTCTCTTCGTAGGTGGGGACATAAGGATTGGGGAGGGGTTCGGGGTCCGGAAGAATCGGAGGGGTGTAGACGCTGCCGTCATTGGAGAAGGAGACCAGCGGCGCAGGCTCCTCCTGCATCCGGTAAACGGTGGTATATGCCGAGTAATCCGCCTGTACGATCCCGTTGTTTTCGTTCAAAAGCTCGAATCCGCCGGTGAGGATATCCTGTGGCGGGAGGGCGTCGGCAAAGGCAATGGTGATCACATTCCCCCGTACGGACACTTCGCCCTCATAAATCTTTTGGTGGTTCCTAAAACGTACTTTTTCCATCTGTAAAACTTCCTTTCTTTTATTTTTTATAAAACACAGGGGAAACCTGCCCCCTGCCATTGGGCTTCCCACAAGCCATGGACGACATACCGGCGGGCGCGTCAGGGGAGTCCTGCAACAGGACCAGATTCCTGCCGGGCATCCGGTTTTCGGCACATGGAAACATACAAACGGGGAATTCCAATGGCAGGAGGCAGGTTAGCCCTGGCTTAAGCGAAATTCTTTTTTGCGGTTACAATAGGCGGTGCGGTTACGTACCGGCGATCCCGCTGATATGCAGTTCGCGCAGGTTTCCCAAGGGCTCCGTCAGCCATACCAGCTGGCCCTCCCGCAGGGGGAGGGCAGGGATGCGGCAGGGGACGGTTCTTTCGCTGCCGGTGTCATCCAGAACCACATAGCCCTTTGGAAGGATCTTTTTTACAACGGATTTGTAGGTGCGGTCCGCCCTGTAGGAGACCAGCCGCTTGTCGATTATGGTTTGTATGGATCTCATCAATTCTTCGTTATAATTCATTCTGTCTCCTTTGCCTGTTACTATTCACGGCCAATGTCATTAAGTTTAGCCAT
>CARDPF010000130.1 GCA_948960675.1 uncultured Eisenbergiella sp. | reverse complement strand
CTACACGACGCTCTTCCGATCTCTTCCGATCTCCACGCCTGCTGACGCACTGCCTGAGCCCATGGCTAAACGAAATGACATCGATTCACGGGCTGCGTAAAAAACGCCCCTCACTCTTGCCAAATTCCCATTTTACCATTATACTCTCTATGGAAAAACAACTTTGGATCATAAAACGGAGTGCTGTATGAGTATTTTAAATGTAGAAAACCTGTCCCACGGTTTCGGGGACAGGGCCATTTTCCATGATGTCAGTTTCCGCCTGCTCAAAGGCGAGCACATCGGATTGGTGGGGGCAAACGGGGAAGGAAAATCCACTTTTTTAAACATTATCACCGGCAAGCTGCAGCCCGACGAGGGCCGGGTGGAATGGTCGAAAAAAGTGCGCGTAGGTTATCTGGATCAGCATACCGTCCTGCAGCAGGGCATGACCATACGCTCTGTCCTGACATCCGCCTTTGACTTTTTACTGGAAATGGAACAGGAATTGAACCAGATTTATGGGCAAATGGGGGAAGCCGATGCAGACCGCCTGCAGGAGTTGATGGACGAAGCGGGAACACTGCAGGATTTAATGACCATGCACGATTTTTACATGATCGACGCAAAGGTGGAAGAAGTGGGACGCGCCCTGGGCCTTGCCGACATCGGCTTTGAAAAGGATGTCTCCGAACTCTCCGGCGGGCAGCGTACAAAGGTACTGTTAGGCAAAATGCTGCTGGAAAAACCGGACATTCTCCTTTTGGACGAGCCCACCAACTATTTGGACAAGGAACATATCGACTGGCTCAAGCGTTACCTGAATGCATACGAAAATGCCTTTATCCTGATTTCCCATGACATCCCATTCCTAAACGACGTGGTCAACCTCATTTATCACATGGACAATCAGGCGCTGAACCGCTATGTGGGCAATTACGACAAATTTCAGGAAGTTTATGCCATGAAAAAGGCGCAGCTGGAAGCGGCCTACAACAAGCAGCAAAAAGAAATTGCAGACTTAAAAGATTTTGTGGCGCGCAATAAAGCGCGCGTCGCCACCCGCAATATGGCCATGTCCCGCCAAAAGAAGCTGGATAAAATGGACGTGATAACCCCCGCCGCCCAAAGGCCAAAGCCGGAATTTAAATTCAAGGAAGCGCGCACACCGGGACGCTATATTTTCCAGACGAAAGACCTCGTGATCGGTTATGACAAACCGCTTTCTTCCCCCCTTGCCCTTGCAATGGAGCGCGGAGACAAAATTGTCCTTACCGGGGCAAACGGCATCGGTAAAACCACGCTTTTAAAAAGCATTCTCGGTCTGATTCCTCCGCTATCCGGCAGTGTGGAGCAGGGCGATTATCTGGAAATCGGCTATTTTGAGCAGGAAACGGATCCGTCCCTATCAACTACCTGTATTGAAGAGATCTGGAAAGAGTTTCCAGCCTACAGCCAATACGAGGTACGTTCTGCCCTTGCAAAATGCGGACTGACCACCAAGCATATCGAAAGTCTGGTAAAAGTCCTCTCCGGCGGCGAGCAGGCAAAGGTGCGCCTTTGTAAGCTGCTCAACAAAGCTTCCAACGTTTTGGTTTTGGACGAACCCACCAATCATCTCGATGTAGACGCCAAAGCAGAATTGCAAAGGGCCCTGCAGGCGTACAAAGGCAGCATCCTGATGGTCTGCCACGAACCGGATTTCTACCAAAACCTTGCAACCCACGTCTGGGACTGCACAAAATGGACCACCCTGACCGTTTAGCCGAATTCTCATGGTCTGAACTGTTGCGAACCGTTACCGGAAATTTCCCTTTTTGCAGAAAAGGGATTGACTTTTTGAAAATTCTTTTGTATAATTATATAGCTTGCTAAAGCAATCGAAGCGTGGCTCAGTTTGGTAGAGCGCTGCGTTCGGGACGCAGAGGTCGCGTGTTCGAATCACGTCGCTTCGATTAGAAAAACGCCGCAGTTGCGGCGTTTTTTTTTGCTTGAGCGGCATCCACAGGCTGGGGTTTTCGCAAATCAATCCAGAATTCCCCTCACACTCTCCTCCTGCATCGGCATGCTGCGTTCATACGGACTTTCCATCGTTACAAACCGTCCTTCCCGGCTGCTTTTTTCAAAGGCTGTCATCATCTCCAGGACATGCAAGGTCTGACTGCAGTCCGCCCGCATATTCCTTCCCGTCCGCAGCGCTTTTGCCATATCCGCAACGCCCAGCCCCCGGCTGTTTTCCTGATAGTCAAAGGCAAGCGGTATTTCCTTAAACTGCCCTTCCTCCGGCCGCAATAGCTGTATCGGTCCTCCAAATCCGTTGGGATCCGGCACGCGCAAAGTCCCCCTTGTCCCATACACTTCCAGAGACGCCTGCATGTCATAATATACGTCAAAAGTAGTCGTAACGGTAGCCACCGCACCGCCCTCAAACCGCACGATGCCGTTTACATGGGTAGGCACCTCGACTTCCACACTTTGACCGTAATGCGGCTTACTGGTGATAATCCTCTTTTCAAAGCTTTTGGAAGTAACTCCCGTAAGCCCCTGCGCCCTGCCAAGCAGATTTACCAGTGCCGTCAGGTAATAAGGCCCCATGTCCATCATGGGCCCCCCTCCGTATTGATAATAAAATTCCGGAGCGGGATGCCAGCTTTCATGTCCGTGGCAGATCATTCTGGCGCTGGCACCGATCGGCTGCCCGATAAAACCTGCGTCAATCAATTTCCTGCAAGTCTGGATGCCTGCGCCCAAAAACGTATCCGGCGCCCCGCCCAGCATCCTGTTTTTTTCCGCTGCCAGCCTGACCAGTTCTTTTCCTTCCTCATAAGTGGCCGCAAGGGGTTTCTCGCTATAGACATGCTTCCCCGCAAGCAGCGCCGCTTTCGTGGTTTCATAATGTTCAAAGGGTCTTGTAAGGTTTAAGACGATCTCGATTTGCGGATCCTGCAATAGTTCCTCCATGGAGCCGTATGTTTTGCCGATGGCATATTCCCCCTTTACCGCCTCCATCTTTTCCGGAACCAGATCATAAACCCCCGCAACCTCCACTTCCCGGAACAATTCCGTCAGGTTTTTTAAATAGATACCGCTGATTGCGCCCAATCCCAAAATGCCGATTTTTACTTTTTCCATACCCCTGCACGCTCCTCAATACATCTTTGCCGTATTTTCGAATCTCACTGTATCAAGACCATTCTCCAACGCATATTGCTTTCCCTGCGCTGCCCAAAGCATTCCCCTCTCCATCAGGATCTGCGCCTGCGCAAACTTCTCAAACACATCGTCATGATGGCCCAGGGAATTGTAAAACACCCTGCCGTTTCCCCAGAATTTTGTCCAGGCTACCGGCATATCCACCTGCTTATTGGAAATATGGTAATAAGGGACTACCGGAAACCTGGTGCTGGCAAGTACTTCCACCGCCGGATCCACATGCAGATAATACTGCTCGCTGCATACCCCAAAATCTTCCAACCCCTCCACAATGGGGCTGGAGCCCTGATGGATATGTACCTGATAGTGTACGCCGTCCCCTCCGGGATGGCTGACCCATTGTCCGCCGGTCATAAATTGCCATTCCACATCTTCCCGGAACGCATCGCACATTCCCCCGTGGCATCCTGCCAGACCGGTTCCGGCTGCCACCGCCTTTACAATGTTTTCCCTCGCCTTGGCCTCTATGCTGCCCATGGTCCAACAGGGAACAATCAGGTCAAACCCTTTTACATACTCCCCGTCAAGCAGCGGTTTTTGACTGTCATGAATCTCGCAGGCATAGCCGTGTTTCTCCATAATACCGGCAAACCGCTTGGCTACCAGCTGCGGCTCATGACCGTCCCAACCCCCCTGAAAAATCAGAACTTTGCCCTTTGCCATAACGCTTCTCCTTTCCCTTTTTTGTACAGCGGCGGACCGGGAACCCCATGCCCCCTGTCCGGTCCGTAAAATTACTATTCACGGCCCGGGGCCGCTCATAGTAACGATTCGGGGCGGTATTTCGAGTTTTGCTACGCAAAAACCGCCCCTCACCCTTGTATCATGTTCTCACGGAATGCGCAGTTTATGCGCATTCCTGATCCGTGAACCGTAAAATCAATTTCCGTGTTTCCCGGTTTTTGATGTTTACAGTATAGCATCTTTGGTATTATAATGATTGTCATATCAGGGAAATTTTTGGACAAATATTGCTCTTTTGGGGAGATATCAAATGAATCCGTTTTATGAAAACAAGGAACGCGCCATCCAAATTTCGGAAGTGGACAATTTGGAATTCCCGGAACATTTACACAGCCATGTGGAAATCCTATTTGTGCAGGAAGGCTGCATCGACGTTCAGGTCATGCAGCAACAGGGCCGACTGGCCTGCGGGGATTGCGCCGTTATTTTCCCCCAGCAGATACACAGCTACCGCTCCCCTGTCCGCAACCGTTCCCGGCTTCTCATTTTCCATGGCTCACTGGCCGGTTCCCACCTGCAGACCATCCAAAAATACAGCCCGTCCGTCTCCTTTCTGCCCCGGCATACCATACCGCAGGACGCAGTGCTGGCAATGGAACGGCTCCATGCCATCCTTTGTCCCGCCGACGCCTCAAACTTGCTGCCGCCCCTTGCAAGCGCCGACCTTTCCCTGTGTGCGGCCTGGGTGCAGTTACTCTTGGTTCTTCTGGTTCCCCTTCTTGGACTGGAGCGCAACAACCGGCAGACACAGGGGACGGATCTTGCGGTGCGTCTTGTCCGCTATATTATGGAACACTTTCAGGAACCGCTGACGCTGGACCTGATCGCCCGGGAGTTGCATGTCAACAAATATTATCTCTCCCACACATTTTCTGCCCGCCTGCAGATGCCTTTCAGGCAATATATCAACCGTCTTCGCCTGGAACATGCCCTACAGCTTATACGCGAAACGGATATGCCGCTGACTGCGGTCTGGGCGGATGCAGGCTTTAACAGCCAGCGCAGCTTCAACCGGACCTTTCTGGACATTATGGGAATGACTCCGGTAACATACCGGAAAGCCCAAAAATAACGTTGTCTTTTTCGCGCAGGGGCGGTATAATAAACAAAAGACACAAACGAGGAGTGCTGATTCATGGAAAACATAGACATGGAAAAAATCCTGATCGTGGACGACAGTCCCGTACAGGCCGCCAAGTTAAAATCCATTTTAAATGACGATTATGACATTACCGTCGCCCAAACCGCACAGGACGGGCTTTCCTACGCCGCTTCAGGGGATTTTTCCCTGATTTTGCTGGACGTGGTTATGCCGGACATGGATGGCTTTATGCTGCTCAAAAAGCTGCAGGAGGAGATCATCACCCAAAATGTCCCGGTCATTTTGATTACCAGCCTTTCCGACATCCAAAACGAACAGCGCGGACTTACGCTTGGTGCGGTTGACTATATAGCCAAACCGTTCCATCCCCTGATCGTCAAAGCGAGGGTTCATACACACATTAAATTGTATCAGCTGCGCAAACAGGTGGAATTCCAGTCCATGACCGACCAGTTGACCGGAATTGCAAACAGAAGACAATACGACCACCAGAGCACAATCAAATGGAAAAAATGCGCCCGCCTACAGATACCTTTTTCCATTTGTATGTTTGACATAGACCATTTTAAAGCATATAACGATACATTCGGGCATCCTGCCGGGGACAAGGTCATCGCCACCGTGGCCAATACCCTCTCTACCCATCTGCAGCGCAGCACGGATTTCTGTGCCCGCTACGGAGGGGAGGAATTTGTGGCACTTTTGATGGGCGACAGTGCAGACAAAGCATTCGCACATATGAAAACCATCCGGCAGGCGCTGGAGGATCTTCATATTCCCCACAATCCGTCCGCAACGGAATGGGTCACAATCAGCGTGGGAGGCGTCACTGTCGTTCCCCAAGCCGAGACTTCCTACGACGCCTATCTCAAAATTGCGGATACCATGCTTTACGACGCCAAGAAGTATGGACGCAACAGGGTGGTATGGGCGAATGAATCCATGAAACAATGGTGTGAAAAGTAGGGGAGATTCGTCATGAAATTACTGGATTTGTTTAGGAAAGGCCCAAAAGTTCCGGAAAACGCGAATGAGGAGAAAGTTTTGGATGCGGTGAACCTTAAAACTGCTTCCGGTATCCGGGTCGAGGTTACCGCTTTTGACGGACGCCTGCTTTTTGTGGCAAAATTAATGAATTTGCACCAAAATACGGCGGAACTGCACCAGTATTCCGAAACCACGCTTTCCCAGGATACAGAGCCGGTTCATGTGCGGATCCGCGGCTATAATGACCATGAGCGCAAGGCTATCTATATGGAAGGAACCATTTCCCCCAAGCCCAACCACATTTGGCAGGTAGAAGATTTGGCTGTCACAAGGGCCGGGAATGACCGTGCATTTTTCCGCCTAAGTACGGATATTGAGGCAACCGCAACCACGTTTAGCGGCTTTTCTGCGGGGGAAAAGCCATGCAGGCTGCTCAACATCAGCGTAGGGGGGGCATGCATTGGCTCCGAATTTAAATATTATAAAGACGATAAATTTTTATTGAAAGTAAAGCTGCTGGAAGACCGTCCTCCCTCCGCCATGTTCTGCCAGGTATTGCGCATTATCGAAAAGGAGGATAACAAATTTGAATACGGATGCCAGTTTTTAGAAATGACCGAAGATGTGGAAAGTAAAATTACACAAAATATTTTCGCTTTCCAACGCCAAAAAAGGGGGAATTCATAACCCCCTTCTTTTATACCAAGTCAAAAACCAAAAAGGAGAAATGTATGGAAAACAAAATTTGTTTCAGGCGCTTTGGAACAATGCTGGACTGCTCGCGCAATGCGGTCATGAATCCCGACAGCCTGAAAAAATGGATCGACATCACGGCAGATCTGGGGTACAATACGCTTCTTTTGTACACGGAGGATACCTATGAGGTGGATAACCATCCCTATTTCGGCTACATGCGCGGCCGCTATACCCAGGCACAGCTTCAGGAAATCGACCGTTATGCCGCACAAAAGGGAATGGAATTGATTCCCTGCATCCAGACACTCGCCCACCTAAATGCCATTGTGCGGTGGCCCAAATATGCCCCCCACGTGGACACTGCAGACATCCTGCTGGCCGGTGACGATGCGGTTTATGACCTTATTGACAGCATGTTTGCCTCCATCTCCAAATGCTTTTCCAGCCGCACCATCAACATCGGCATGGATGAAGCCCATATGATCGGCCGGGGCAAATACTACGACCTGCACGGCGACTCCGACCGCTCCCAGATTTTGGTGGAACACATTAAAAAGGTGTCCGAGATTGGCAAAAAATACGGGTTTACCCTTGCCATGTGGTCGGACATGTTCTTCCGTCTCGCCACCGGCGGCGACTACTACGCAAAGGAAGCCCAGATCAAAGAATCCGTCCGGGAACAGATTCCGGATAACGTAACGCTTATTTACTGGGATTATTATTCTACGGAGAAGGAACGCTACGACAGGATGCTTACCTCCCACGAAAAAATCAAAGCGGGGACCTGGTTTGCGGGCGGCCTGTGGAGTTGGACCGGGTTTGCCCCCCACAACGGCTACAGCATGAACGCCACCCATGCCGCCCTGACCAGCTGTCAGGAACACGGTATCCAGGATGTGTTCCTCACCATGTGGGGCGACGACGGCGCGGAATGCCCCCGCTTCTCCCTGCTGCCCTCCCTCTTTTATGCATCGGAACTAGCAAAGGGCAACACGGATATGCAAAGTATCCGGCAGAAGTTCGGGGAGAAATTCGGTATTTCCTTTGAGGATTTCATGCTTTTGGATTTGCCGGACACCCCCGGCGGCAGGGCGGACGAAATATGCGACGCCGAGAAATACCTACTCTACAATGACTGTTTTACGGGTCTTGTCGATTCCACCCTCTCGGGTGGGGAAGGCAGCCAATATGCCCACTGCGCAAAACGTCTGGCCAAATGGGAAAACCATCCCCAATGGGGCTATCTTTTTGCGACTGCCCGGTCGCTATGTGAAACCCTTTCCTGCAAGGCAGAACTAAGCGTAAAAACCCGGAGGGTTTATGAAGCCCGTGACAAGGAGGCTTTAAAATCCCTGATTGACGAATACCGGACACTGCTTGCCCGGACGGAACTTTTTTATTCCCGTTTCAAAAAACAATGGTTCACCGAGAACAAACCCCACGGCTTCGACGTACAGGATATCCGGCTGGGCGGCCTGATCCGGAGGATCCAAAGCTGCATGGAACGGCTGCAGGAACTTTACGACGGCAAGATTTCGGTTATCGAAGAACTGGAAGAAACCCAACTGGATTTCCACGGGGATCAGGCTGCGTTCAGGCAAAAGCATGTCAGCTTCAACAGCTGGAAGCAGACCGTTACTACCAACGTCATCTGACCCGCCCCTCACCCTTGTATCATGTTCTCATACCCGTGAATCAATGTCACTTAGTTAAGCCACGGGCTTTGGGAGGCATACCGACGGGCGGGGAAGGCGGCTCCTTTTGCAGGCCGGACACCCCTGCCGGGCGGACGGTTCCTTACGCATGGTGGC
>CARDPF010000129.1 GCA_948960675.1 uncultured Eisenbergiella sp. | reverse complement strand
CCACGTATTCTCACGGTCTGCGCAGTAAATGCACAGACCTGTCTGAACTGTTACCAGGGTTATCCCTGTAGCCTGCAGCGGGAGAAATTTTTCTTGCCCTGTATGGCTGGCTATGATATAATAGAAGCAATGGGAAATGATAAAAAATTAACAAACCCAAGCATGCATTTCAAGTTTCTAAACTGGCATGCGCCATTGTTGGCGCGCCACCACACATGAAAGCCGGTTGCTGCGCGCTGGCGCGCTCACGCAACCGCCGCCGGTATTCACAATCCGGGCTGTCGCCCTGCTTGTTCATACCGGCCTGCCCGCCCGATATCCGGGCATCTGTGCAAGCAAGCTTGCCCATATGCCCGGCTGCCGGTCGGGGCTTTCATAGTAAATTCAAATGGAGGGAAAGACATGGCTAAGAAAATCGTATTAGCAGGTGCCTGCCGTACAGCGATCGGCGTGATGGGCGGCACTCTCAGCACAACACCGGCGGCGGATCTCGGTGCAATCGTCATTAAGGAGGCGTTGAACAGGGCAGGGATTCCTGCTGATAAGGTTGACCAGGTTTATATGGGGTGCGTGATTCAGGCAGGGCAGGGGCAGAACGTTGCGCGCCAGTCGTCCATCAAGGCGGGACTTCCGATTGAGACGCCTGCCGTGACCGTCAACGTGGTTTGCGGTTCCGGTTTGAACTGTGTCAACATGGCGGCGCAGATGATCATAGCAGGGGATGCGGACATCGTAGTGGCCGGCGGTATGGAGAATATGTCCATGGCTCCCTATGCGGTGATGCAGGGCCGTTACGGATACCGGATGAACGACGGCAAGCTGGTGGATACCATGGTGCATGACGCGCTGTGGGATGCGTTTAACGATTACCATATGGGGATTACGGCGGAGAACATCTGCGAGAAGTGGGGCATTACCCGCGAAGAACTGGATGCGTTTGCAGCAAAATCGCAGCAGAAGGCGGTTGCGGCGCAGGAGTCCGGTGCGTTTGACAAAGAGATCGTTCCCGTCGAGGTGAAAAAGAAGAAAGAGACCGTTTCCTTTACAAAGGACGAAGGTCCCCGTCCCGGTACGACCGCAGAGGGAATCGCCAAGCTTCGTCCCGCGTTTAAGAAAGACGGCGTTGTGACGGCCGGAAATGCGTCGGGCATCAACGACGGCGCGGCGGCCATCGTGGTTATGAGCGAAGAGAAGGCAAAGGAACTGGGCGTGAAGCCCATGGCAACCTGGGTGGCGGGAGCCCTTGCGGGCGTGGATCCTTCCATCATGGGCATCGGGCCTGTGGCGGCGACCAGGAAAGTTATGGACAAGACCGGCATGAAGATCGGGGATTTCGATGTCATCGAAGCGAATGAGGCTTTTGCAGCGCAGTCCATCGCGGTACAGAGGGACTTGGGCTTTACGGACGAGCAGCTCAATCCCAACGGCGGCGCCATTGCGCTGGGACATCCGGTGGGCGCTTCCGGCTGCCGCATTTTGGTAACACTGCTTCATGAGATGGAAGCGAAGGATTTGAAAAAGGGTCTTGCGACGCTTTGCATCGGCGGCGGCATGGGCTGTGCGACGATCGTGGAGAGAGACTAACCGGGATACCGGCATATGAGAATGTCCTTTGGCGGGGACATTCTCATCACTATGTTTGACGCAGGATGCAGAAAGGGCAGGGGTAAGAAGATGGAATACATATTATATGAAAGCAAGGGCAGCTACGCGGTTCTTACCATCAACCGTGAAAAGGCCTTGAACGCACTTAATTCCACGGTTTTGGAGGAGATTGACCGGACGCTGGACCAGGTGGATTTGGACACGGTCAGATGCCTGATCATAACCGGTGCAGGAAGCAAGTCCTTTGTGGCGGGGGCGGATATCGGTGAGATGAGCACCCTGACCAAGGCGGAGGGCGAGGCTTTCGGCAAAAAGGGCAACGACGTGTTCCGCAAGCTGGAGACTTTCCCGATTCCGGTGATCGCGGCGGTCAACGGCTTTGCGCTGGGCGGCGGCTGTGAGATTTCCATGAGCTGCGATATCCGTATCTGCTCCGAGAATGCGGTGTTTGGACAGCCGGAAGTGGGGCTGGGGATTACGCCCGGCTTTGGCGGTACCCAGAGACTGGCCCGTCTGGTGGGCGCCGGCATGGCCAAGCAGATGATTTATACCGCGCGCAACATCAAGGCGGATGAGGCTTACCGTATCGGTCTGGTAAATGCGGTATATCCGCAGGAGGAACTGATGGCGGCGGCCGAGAAGATGGCGGCGGGCATTGCCAAGAACGCGCCCATCGCGGTGCGCAACTGCAAGAAGGCCATCAACGAGGGACTGGACGTGGACATGGATCAGGCAATCGTGATGGAGGAGAAGCTTTTCGGCGACTGCTTTGAGACGCAGGACCAGAAATACGGCATGGCATTTTTCCTTGACAAGAACAAGGAGAAGGTAAAGGAGCCTTTTAAGAATTGCTAAAAGGTATGCTAATATTGCCCGGCGTATTTTGATACCTGCGGGCGGCAAGCATAGAAGTATATCAAACAAACAGGAGGACAACACAATGAAAGTTGGCGTTATCGGTGCCGGAACAATGGGCGCCGGCATTGCACAGGCATTTGCAATGACGGACGGTTATGAAGTATGTCTTTGCGACATCAAAATGGAGTTCGCAGAAGGCGGCAAGGCAAGAATCCAGAAGAATATTAATTTTCTGGTAGGCAAGGAGAAGATCAGCCAGGAGAAGGGCGAAGAGATCATGGGCAAAGTGACCTGCGGTTTGAAGGATATTTGCACGGACTGCGACCTGGTCATCGAAGTTGCGCCCGAGAAGATGGAGATCAAGAAATCCACCTTTAAGGAACTGATGGATATCGTGAAGCCCGAGTGCATTTTTGCTTCCAACACCTCTTCCCTGTCCATCACCGAGATGGGGGCAGGGCTTGACAGGCCGCTGATCGGAATGCACTTTTTCAATCCCGCAGACCGGATGAAGCTGGTGGAAGTGATTGCGGGGGAGAATACCCCTGCCGATCTGGTGCAGAAGATCAAGGACATTTCCGTTGCAATCGGCAAGACCCCGGTGGAAGTCAAAGAGGCTCCCGGGTTTGTGGTAAATAAGATCCTGATTCCCATGATCAATGAGGCGATCGGTATTTATGCGGACGGCATTGCTTCCGTGGAGGATATCGACACCGCCATGAAGCTGGGCGCATCCCATCCCATGGGGCCGCTGGCACTGGGCGACCTGGTTGGTTTGGATATCGTTTTGGCGATCATGGAAGTGCTGCAGAATGAAACCGGCGATCCCAAGTACCGTCCCCATCCCCTCCTTCGCAAGATGGTACGTGCAGGCAAGCTTGGCAAAAAGACCGGTATCGGGTTCTATGATTATAGAAAATAAGTAGCGGTTCGGACTTGTCTGGACGGTTACAAAATAATGGGTTACGGCTTGGCCGGGGCCGGGCCGTAACAAGGAAATCAATTTGGAGGAAGATAGACATGGATTTTATGCTGGATAAGAAACATGAAATGGCAAGACAGCTTTTCAAAGAGTTTGCCGAAAAAGAAGTAAAGCCTCTGGCACAGGAAGTGGACGAGACAGAAGAGTTTCCGAGAGTCACCGTTGAAAAAATGGTGAAAGCCGGCTTTATGGGAATTCCGGTTCCCAAGGAATACGGTGGCCAGGGTTGTGACGTCCTCACCTATGCGATGTGCGTGGAGGAATTGTCCAAGGTTTGCGGCACCACAGGCGTTATCGTTTCCGCACACACTTCCCTTTGCTGCGATCCGATTCTGACCTACGGGACCGAGGAGCAGAAACAGAAATTTCTGGTTCCCCTGGCAAAAGGCGAGAAGCTGGGTGCATTCGGCCTGACGGAGCCCGGTGCGGGAACCGATGCGCAGGGACAGCAGACCAAGGCCGTGCTGGAAGGCGACGAGTGGGTGTTAAACGGATCCAAATGCTTTATCACAAACGGTAAGGAAGCGGATGTATATGTGATCTTTGCGGTGACGGGTACCGTGGAGAAGCGCGGTAAGAAGATGAAGGAGATCTCTGCGTTTATTGTGGAGAAGGGAACGCCCGGCTTTTCTTTCGGCACGAAGGAAAAGAAAATGGGTATCCGCGGCTCCTCTACCTATGAACTGATTTTCCAGGATTGCAGGATTCCCAAGGAGAACCTGCTGGGACAGCAGGGCAAGGGCTTCAATATTGCCATGCATACGCTGGACGGCGGCCGTATCGGGATCGCTTCCCAGGCGCTGGGTATTGCAGAGGGTGCGCTGGAATCCACCGTTTCCTATGTAAAAGAGAGAAAGCAGTTCGGCAGGGCCATCGGCGCTTTCCAGAACACCCAGTTCCAGCTGGCCGACATGGCCACTAAGGTGGAAGCGGCACAGCTTCTGGTTTACAAGGCGGCCATGGCCAAGCAGACCCAAAAGGTTTACTCCGTGGAAGCCGCGAAGGCAAAGCTGTACGCTGCAGAAGTTGCCATGGAGGTTACCACCAAGGCGGTGCAGCTGCACGGCGGTTACGGCTACACAAGGGAATACGATGTGGAGCGCATGATGCGTGACGCAAAGATCACGGAGATCTATGAAGGAACCAGTGAAGTACAGAGAATGGTAATTTCTTCCGCCCTGTTGAAGTAACCGGACGGTATCATGGCAGGGAGGCCTAGGCAGGAGGCGTTTTCCTGGCAGTGACAAGCATACAATAAAAATAAGGAGTGAATCATACAATGAAAATCGTTGTTTGTGTAAAACAGGTTCCCGATACCAAGGGCGGCGTGAAATTCAATCCCGACGGAACCCTGGACAGAAGTGCAATGCTCGCGATCATGAATCCCGACGATAAGGCGGGTCTGGAAGCGGCTTTAAGGTTGAAAGACCAGTATGGTGCGGAAGTGACCGTCATCACCATGGGACTTCCCAAGGCGGAGGAGGTGCTGCGCGAAGCCATCGCGATGGGCGCAGACAAGGGCGTTCTGGTAACGGACAGGGTGTTGGGCGGTGCGGATACCTGGGCGACCAGCCAGACGCTGGCAGGCGCAATCCGCAATCTGGAATACGACCTGATCATTACGGGACGGCAGGCCATCGACGGCGACACCGCGCAGGTTGGCCCGCAGATTTCCGAGCATTTGAACCTTCCTGTGATCAGTTATGCGCAGAACATTAAGATCGACGGCGACTTTGTGATCGTGGAGCGTCAGTTCGATGACAGATACCATGTCCTCAAGGCAAAAATGCCCTGCCTGATCACGGCGCTGGCAGAACTCAACGAGCCCCGTTACATGACACCCGGCGGCATTTTCGATGCGTACAACGCAGAGATCACCGTGTGGGGCAGGGATAAGCTGGTGGACGTAGCGGATTCCAATCTGGGCCTGAAAGGTTCCCCCACACAGATCGCCAAGGCATCCGATAAGGTGCGCAAGGGCGCCGGGGAAAAGGTGGTTCTCGATCCGGCAGAGTCTGTTGACTATATTATGGATAAGTTGCTGACAAAACATGTCATTTAATAAATAAAGGAAAAGCGTGGTGAATGTGATGAACTTAGAAGAATATAAAGGCGTATTTGTCTTTGCGCAGCAGGTTGACAACACTTTGAGCGGCATTGCTCTGGAACTGGTGGGCAAAGGAAAAGATCTGTCAAAGGATTTGGGTACACAGGTAACGGCGGTTCTCATCGGCAGCGGAGTGAAGGGCCTGTGCACGGAACTGGCCGAGTACGGTGCAGACCGGATTATCGTTGTGGATGATCCCGAACTGAAGGAATACAGAACCGAGCCTTACGCACATGCGTTGGCAGAAGTGATCAAAAAATATAAGCCCGAGATCATGTTGGTGGGCGCTACCGCTATCGGCCGTGACTTAGGCCCCCGCGTTTCCGCCAGAATCCATACCGGACTGACGGCAGACTGTACACAGCTGGATATCGGCGATTTCCCGATCAATCCGGTACCGGGCAAAGAGCAGAAGCACAACCAGCTTCTCATGACCCGTCCTGCATTTGGCGGCAACACCATCGCTACCATCGCGTGCCCGGATTTCCGTCCCCAGATGGCCACCGTCCGTCCCGGCGTCATGCAGAAAGCGCCCCGGGTGGAAGGCGCGCAGGCTGTGGTTGAGGAGTTCAATCCCGGCTTTACGCCTGACAACAAATATGTGGAGATTATGGAGATTGTCAAGGCGGTTTCCGATATTGAGGATATCATGGATGCCAAGATTCTGGTATCCGGCGGCCGCGGCGTGGGAAGCCCGGAGAACTTCAAGCTGTTGGAGGATCTGGCGGCGGCAATCGGCGGAACCGTAAGCTGCTCCCGTGCGGTGGTGGATTCCGGCTGGAAGCCTAAGGCCCTGCAGGTTGGACAGACCGGTAAGACCGTCCGTCCCCATGTGTATTTTGCCATCGGTATTTCCGGCGCCATCCAGCATTTGGCGGGTATGGAAGAATCCGACATCATTGTTGCGATCAACAAGGATGAGACGGCCCCGATCTTTGACGTGGCGGATTACGGCGTAGTGGGCGACCTGAATAAGATCGTTCCGGTTCTCACCGAGAAGATTAAAGAGGCAAGGGCAGCCAAATAAAGAAATAAGAATGAAAGCATCCGCAGGCGCCGGTAAATGCCTGCGGATGCTTTATGTCGGGGCATTTTTCCAAACACCGCCTGAAGCTACAGGGGTAAAAAGGGCCGGTAGATGACGCAGTATACGGCTGCAGTTATCAGACAGAGTGACACAAAGTAGACGGGTTTGCTTTTGCTGCGTTTATAAAAGAGAATGCCAAGTGCCACGGCGGCAGAAAGGTCCAGCAGGAATTGAAAGAGGAATAGGGATCTATAGATTAGGAAAACCGCTGTTGCAATGGTCTCCGCCAACAATGCGCCCACGGGCATTGCGTATAGGACGGCGTTGGCTTTTATGTTTTTGTTCCAATAAAACAGGACAAATGCGCCGATGCCGCAGCCGACGGAAAGGGCGGAATACAGAAGGAAAAGGCCTGTCTTGAATCCCTCATTGTGAAAACGGGGCAGAAACCGTCCCAGCACGTATTGCAGGGCGTAAAAACTTAAGGTCATGCCGAACATATATAAAAACGAGCCGATTCCGGCAGATCGGTTGGAAGAACTCAACAAAACAATGACGGCGACGCTGAGAATCCAAAATCCAAATAGCGTGGCAACCGAGGAAAAACTCCATAAAGTTTCCGCCCTGAAAAAATCTGTCAGTCTGGTAAGAATCCCGGCAAGAATTCCGCATAAAAAGGTGATAAGCAGCGATGGGAACCGCTTTATAAGGGGTTTGCTTTGCATATGTTTCCTCCACTGGCGCCCGTTAGGTAACGGTGCAGATAAGTCTGCCTTTATGCCTGCGGGCAGTTTTTGATGACAGAATGAAAAGCGTTGCGGTAATAGACGATTTGCGCCATGGTATGTATGGCTTCTGAAATGCCAAGGCTGACTTCGCCTGCCGCGCATTCGATGCCGAGGGAACGCTTGCAGTTATATTCCAGCCATTCCAACCGGCTGTTGTTACACCAGTAAACGGTTTCCCAATCGGCGGGAAGTGTGCCGCCTGCCTCTGCGTATGCATGTAAAAAGCAGCGAAACAACTCGTAATCAATCCGGCAGTCATAGCATCCGGACCAGCATAGGGCCAGTTCCATTAATTCCAGAAAGGGGCTGTTATAATCAAGGCATTCCAGATCAATAATGCGGCAGTCCTTTCCCTCCCACAGTACATTTTTGGCATCCATATCGTTATGACAGACAGAAAGGACGGGCGGCATTTGGGAAACGGCAAGGTTACCGTTTTGCGCAAGTTCATAAAGCAGGGAACGGTTTTTTTGGAGCAGGCGGCCCAGCTGGGGATTTGCGACGGCAAGCCGTTCGATATAAAAATCCCAATCTATGGAGAGGGGGCTGCGGATATAAGCTTTGCTGCGCCGGTCCAGCCCGTGGATTTGGGCAAGGAGTCTCCCGATTTTGCGGCAATGAAATTCGCGGATGTCACCAATAGACAGGGCCTTTCCGTCATACCATGGATAAAGATAAAAAAATTGTCCTTCCAGCTGCTGCATTTTCCCGTTTGCAAAGACCAGGGCAGGAATAATGGGGACTTTGTTTTCTTCCAAAAGCATTTCCAGCCTTTCCGCCGTGCGGTAATTCTCCATGGCGGTTTTTCTTTGCATGATATGGGGATTTAAAAGCTTCACGGCGTATTTGCCCGTTGGGGTGAAAAGGGCGTACATTTTGTGCAAAAATCCGCCTTTTAACGCAAAGGGTTCGCACACGGGATTGCCGAGGCCGTATTGCAGGCATATTTTTTCCAGTATTGCAGGACACATGCACCTATGCTCCTTTTCTGCCTTGGTACGTTTTGCCACATTGTCGATTGCTTCTGCTTTGATACCATTCTATCATGAAACCGCATGCTTGTGAAATCCTTTTGAAGAAACAAAAATGAAATAATTCGGAGGGGTGGGAAAAAGGCTACTATTCACGGGCAATGTCACTTAGTTAAGCCATGCGCCCGGACGGCGTGCCGGTAGTCTGGGGATGGGAATTTTGCGGCAGG
>CARDPF010000128.1 GCA_948960675.1 uncultured Eisenbergiella sp. | reverse complement strand
GACCGGACGGTATGGGGATGCGGTGGAAATCATCCGCGCACATTACGGGAGCACAGATTTGACGGACTATGCCTGTGATTCCTGGGAACTGGAGGGGGAACGCCTGGAGGATCTGTTGGATTATTATGAGGAGACTGCCTCCAGGCAGGACCTGCAGGAAAAAGCCGGGCAGGCGGCCATGCTTTTGGATCGGGAGGGCGCTGTGGGACCGGCCATGCATTGTGAGGGAAAGCGCCGTGCGTATAGTGCGCTGGGGTATACGTACCTGAACTATTTGGATGATGCACAAAACGCGCTGGGATTTTTCCAAAAGGCCTTGGAGCAGCTTAACGCCCAGGGGGATGACGTAGATGCGGAAGAATACAGGACCGGTCTGACCAATATTATGAAGTGTCTTTGGAAGCTTGGGCGGACGCAGGAGACCGCACCGTACCGTGCACTTTTTGCCCAAAGTCTGGAGAAGGAGTATAAGGATTGCAGGGAACTGGGACGGACGGCGGAGGAGTTGTATGCGGGGGCCTGCGGGCTGGAGCGCAGCCATTGCTATCAATTGTTTGGGGTGTACTTTTTTGGCGGCGATATGGAGAGGGCGCGCCTGTACGTAGCGCGGATGGAGAACAGCGGCTGGTGCCGCTATTGCAGCAGAAGCGGATGTACGGAAATGTGGGAAGTGAAAGGATATCTTGCGCTGGCATGTAAAGACCGGGAGGCTGCCCGGCAGGCGTTTGGGAATGCGCTGGATTGCGCAGTCAGGGGAAATCCAGACGCCAGGCGTGAGATTTTGGCGTTAAACAGATGAAAACGGTGATGGTTATAAAACGAGCAAGTCAGGACAGAAGGAGTGTTGAGACAGGATGGATTATGGCAGCTTGTTAAAGGATCAGCAGTATGTGGCGGAGATGCGCCCCGTTTTTAGCAGGAGGGCGCTGTACAGCGATACGACAGAGAATTATGTGACCCCGGCGGAACCGGCGCCCTATACGAGGGTGAAGATCCGGTTTCGGTCCAAACGCAACAATGTTGACAGGGTATTTCTGATCTGCAAAGGACAGAGGTATCTGATGTTCAAGGTGGCTTCCAACGCGCAGTTTGATTATTATGAGGTGCGGCTGCAGCTGGATGACGAAAAAATCACGTATTATTTTGAAGTACAGGCAGGGGCAATTGTATGCTACTATGACTTTCGGGGTGTGACGAAACGTCCGGATGAGCATTACAATTTTGTAATTATTCCGGGGTTTGAGACGCCGGACTGGGCCAAAGGGGCCGTGATGTACCAGATTTATGTGGACCGTTTTTGCAACGGGGATCCGGATAACGATGTGCTTACCAACGAATACCATTATATCGGGAAAAAAAGCAGGCGGGTGGAGGACTGGAACCAATATCCGGAAGAAATGGACGTACACAATTTCTATGGGGGAGACCTGCAGGGGGTTTTGGACAAAATGGATTATCTGGAACAGCTGGGCGTGGAGGTCATTTATTTCAACCCGCTGTTTGTTTCCCCTTCCAACCATAAATACGATATCCAGGACTATGACCATATCGACCCGCATTACGGAAAGCTTGTCCGGGACGAGGGCAGGCTTTTGGAGGACTGGGAGTCGGACAATACCCATGCGGAGCGGTATATTGTACGCACGACGGATGCGCAGAACCTGCAGGCAAGCGACGAACTGTTTATTCAGGTGGTCAAGGAGGCGCACCGCCGGGGAATCCGCGTGATTTTGGACGGGGTGTTCAATCATTGCGGCTCCTTCAACAAATGGATGGACCGGGAGCGGATTTATGAGAATGCCGCAGGCTATGAAAAAGGGGCTTATTTATCGGAGGATAGTCCGTATCACGATTTTTTCCGCTTCCATGACCAAAACCGTTTTCCCTTCAATGCCACTTATGACGGCTGGTGGGGACATGACACCCTGCCCAAGCTCAATTATGAGCAGTCCAGGGAATTGGAAGCATATATATTGCGCATCGGCAGGAAATGGGTTTCCGCGCCTTACCATGCGGACGGCTGGCGTATCGACGTGGCGGCGGATCTGGGACATTCCGCGGAATATAACCATGCTTTTTGGAGAAAATTCAGGGAAGCGGTCAAGGACGCCAATCCCAATGCGATTATTTTGGCGGAGCACTACGGGGATCCTTCCGGCTGGCTGCAGGGAGACCAGTGGGATACCGTCATGAATTACGATGCCTTCATGGAGCCGGTCACCTGGTTTTTGACCGGGATGGAAAAGCACAGCGACGACCGCCGGGAGGATTTGTTTGGCAACGCTGATAGCTTTGTCAATATGATGCAGTATTTTGGTGCGGCGTTTGCGATGCCCTCCGCCCTCACCTCCATGAACGAGTTGTCCAACCATGACCATTCCCGTTTCCTGACCAGGACCAACCACAAGGTGGGGCGGATGAACAGCTTGGGCTCCAAGGCGGCGGATGAGGATGTAAACAAGGCGGTTTTCCGGGAAGCGGTGGTTTTGCAGATGACCTGGCCGGGTGCGCCCACGGTTTATTACGGGGACGAGGCAGGGGTGTGCGGGTTTACGGATCCGGATAACCGCAGAACCTATCCCTGGGGCAGGGAAGACCATAAACTGATTGCGTTTCACCGCGAGGTGATTGCCATGCACAAAAAGCATCCGGAGTTTAAGCGGGGATCGCTCAAATGGCTTGTCTCCGATTACAATTTTATCGCTTACGGGCGTTTTACCGCAAGCAATCATTCCGTGATACTGCTCAACAATAACGACCACGAAATTACCCGTGAGATATCGGTCTGGGAATTGGGCATTCCCTTTGCGTCCGAGATGAGGTGTCTGATTTTCACTGGGGAAAAGGGGTTTTACACAGATGGGGAGCGGTATCCGGTGGAGGCAGGAAAAATCCGTGTGACCATGCCGAAAACTTCCGCCATGGTGTTGCAGCATGTCAGTGAGGCGGAACCGATGCTGGAGCGGCAGAAGGTGAAAAAAAATTTCTGGTTCCGTAGGTAGAGAACGGTTGGATTTTGTATAATTGCGCCCATATGGATCAACACTGGAAAAGAGAAGAAAACCCGTTACTTTGAGCGGCCTGCCGTGAATGGTAACGAAAATCCTGTTACGGTTATGCTTCGGCATTTTTTAAACGCGCTTAAGGCATAACCGTGACGATGACAGTGGAGGGTGTGAAGAATGGTGTCCTTATGGGAAGATACGGTTTACCTGCCGCAGTTTGCGGCGTTGGAGGAGGATTTGCAGACAGAGGTGCTCGTCATCGGAGGGGGGATGGCGGGCATTTTGTGTGCACATTTTTTGCGGGAGGCCGGTGTGGACTCTACAGTGGTGGAGGCCGGGCGGATTTGTCATGGGGTTACGGGCAACACGACGGCAAAAATCACGGCCCAGCACGGCCTGCTTTACGGAAAGCTGATCCATGACTGGGGGGAAGAACTGGCCGGGATGTATTTGGAGGCGAATAGAAAAGCCGTGGAGGACTACCGGGAGCTTTGTAAGGACATTGCCTGTGGCTTTGAAACGCGGGATAACTACGTTTATTCCCGGAATGCGCAGGGGAAGCTGGAAAAGGAAATCCGGGCGTTGGAAAAACTGCATTATGGCAAGGCATGCTTTTCGGACGCGCTGGGACTGCCTTTCTCGGCGGTGGGGGCGGTGCGTTTCCCGGACCAGGCGCAGTTTCATCCCCTTGCCTTCGTGCGGGAAATCGTAAAGGGATTGCGGGTTTATGAAAATACCCGCATTGAATCCGTAAAAGGGCAGACGGCCAAGACAGCGGCGGGCAGGACGGTCACGGCGCAAAAAATTATTTTTGCCACCCATTTCCCCATTGTGAATACCCATGGCTTTTACTTTATGAAAATGTACCAGCAGCGTTCTTATGTGATCGCCCTGCGGGGGGAGCAGCAGACGGTGCGGGGCATGTTTGTGGACGAAGCAACAAACGGTCTGTCCTTTCGGGACGCCGGGGAGTATCTGCTTTTGGGCGGCGGCGGGCACAGAACGGGAAAGGATGGGGGCTGCTGGCAGGAACTGCGAAGCTTTGCGGGAAAATATTACCCGAAAGCCCGGGAAGCGTATCATTGGGCGGCCCAGGACTGTATGACCTTGGACAAAATCCCCTATATTGGGCGCTATGCCAAAAGGGGGCAGGAATGGTATGTGGCGACGGGGTTTAATAAGTGGGGAATGACTTCCGCCATGGTTGCGGCAAGGTTATTGAAAGATTACGTGCTGGAGAGGGAAAATCCCTTTGCCCCGGTGTTTTCCCCCTCCAGACGGATGCTGAAGCCGCAGCTGGCGGCCAATATGATGGAGGCTGCGGCGGATTTTATGACGTTTTCCGCAAAACGCTGTCCGCACATGGGCTGTGCCCTGCAATGGAACGATGCCGAACACAGCTGGGACTGCCCCTGCCATGGCTCCCGGTTTGCGCAGGACGGCGTGCTTTTGGAGGAACCGGCCACCAGAAACGGACGGAATTACTCGGCGGAGGGCTGAGTTTTTGGCCCCCGATTGGAGTGCCCGCCTAAGCGGGCGGATGGGAGGAAACGTGGAAGAGGCAGGAGTGAGAATTTTGGTTGTGGAGGATGACGCAGGCCTTTTCGGGAACGGAGGGGCAGCTTTTGCTTACCATGCAGGAATTCGACCTGGCGGTTATGGATTTGATGCTGCCTGGTCTTTCGGGGGAGGGTTTGCTTGCAAGGCTTAGGGACAAAAGCCAAATGCCCGTGATCGTGCTGACGGCTAAAAGCGCGTTGGACGATAAGGTGCAGCTTTTGGCGGCGGGCGCCGACGATTATATGACAAAGCCTTTTGAATTGGAAGAATTGTGGGCCCGGGTTTTGGTGCAGCTGCGGCACAAGGGGAAATGTGCCCGGCAGGAGGAACGCCTGGTTTTTGGGGACTGGATCATTGATTTGCAGGCAAGGCAGCTGACGGCAGGGGGCAGGGCGGTGGAACTGACCGCCCACGAATTCGGTATTGTGGAACTTTTGGCCGGGCATCCCAAAAAGGTGTTTACCAGACAGGAGATTTATGAGGCCGTATGGCAGCAGGACGCTTTCGTGGAGGATAAGACGATTCATGTGCATATCAGCAATATCCGCGCAAAGCTGCGGGCTGCGGGGGTTGTGGATTACATACAGACGGTTTGGGGAATCGGTTTTAAACTGCGGGAGCACACCCAGAACGGTCATGCGTGACGGTTTGGACGGGACAGGGAAATCCTGCGGCGGGCCAGACACCCTTGCCGGCGGTTCTTTGCGCATGGTGACATGCAAACGGTGGAATTTTCCAAAATACCGTGCCATTCCTGCACAAAAACGCGGACTGTCTGAGCGCAGCGAGTTTTCAGCGTTTTTGGGCAGTTTGGAATGGCGCGGCATTTTGGAAAAATTCCCCGTTTTGCATGTATACATGCGCAAAGAACCGCCGGCAAGGGTGTCTGGCCCGCCGCAGGATTTCCCTTCCCCACAACATTATGATAATACGAACGAAATAGAACGTGATACAATTTAAAACATTCTTTAAGTTTCCTTTGCGATTTCTAAAAGGCTTTATGAGAATATGGGAATGTGGAAGACAAAAGCAGGCATGCTTGCACACACCACCAAAGCCCGGGGACTGGGCGGCAGCGTGCCGGAAGCTTTTAAAATTTTTGGGGCATTGACAGGAGGAAGCGGGAATGGAAGTGGTACGGACAAAGGGACTCTGTAAGACATACGGGGACAAGCGCGCGGTGGATCAGTTGTCCATGACCGTGCAAAAAGGCGATATTTACGGGTTTATCGGAAAAAACGGGGCGGGAAAATCCACGGTGCTCAAGATGCTGGCATCGCTGGCAGCCCCCACTGCTGGGGAGATCGAATTGTTCGGAAAGCCGTTGGCGGATTCGGTGGCGCGCAGAAGGGTAGGGATTTTAGTGGAAAGCCCGGGGTTGTATCCGAAATTGTCCGCATGGGAAAACATGATGCTCAAGGCGACGCTTTTGGGGCTTGCGGACGGCAGGAAGAAAACGGAAAAACTGCTGCGCCTGACCGGGCTTTTGGATGTGGGAAAAAAGCAGATAAAACAGTTTTCCATGGGGATGAAGCAGCGGCTGGGTATTGCAATGGCCCTGCTTGGCAGCCCGGATTTGTTGATTTTGGATGAACCCATCAACGGGTTGGATCCGGAGGGAATGGCGCAGGTCAGGGAGCTTTTGCAGAAGCTGAACCGGGAGGAGGGGATTACCGTTTTGCTCAGTTCCCATATTTTGGGGGAACTGCATAAGATGGCGACCTGCTATGGGATTATCCGGGATGGCCGTATGGTGCAGGAACTGACGGCACGGGAATTGGAGGAAAAAAGCCAGGACTATTTATGTGTACGGGTTGACGATCCCAAAACGGCTGCGGTCTGTCTGGAAAAGAAACTGCACATAACGGATTACGAGGTGCGGCCGGAGGGGGAACTGCGCATATTCGGCGGCTGCGAGGGCGCGCTGCTTAGCCGTGTATTCGGGGAACAAAAAATCGGGATACAGGAATTGTACCTGCACAAGATGGATTTGGAAGAGTATTTTTTGCATCAGATGGGAGGGGAAGAGCATGCTTAATATGTTACGGATGGATTTGCGGCGGATGGCCCAAAGTAAAATGTTTTATATTGCCTTTGGGGCCATGGCGGCCGGGGTGATTTTGACGGTGGTGCTTTTGCACATAGTGACGGATCCCGATGCGCGGGCAGGCGCCATGCGGATGGGGATGGTGTTCACGGAGGAAGACGGGGCGGTAATTGACGATATTGTGCAGATGACATTTACGGAAGCGCTCTGTTCCACGGTCTATACGGGAGGGGTTTTGTTCCTCGCTTTGTATATCGTTTCGGTATTGTTTGTATGCTCCGATTTTAACAGCGGATTTGCAAAAAACATTTTTTCCGTTCAGTCGGCGCGGTGGCCTTATTTTGTCAGTAAGGTGCTGTGCATGGCGGTGGTCTGCGGAATTTGGATGGCGGGAACTGCTATCGTGTTTAAGGTTTCCTGCGCGGTGGTGGATTTGCGCTTTCTGGGGACGGGAACTTTTCCGGCTGCGGCGTTTGTATGCGGTTTTGGGCTGGTGGGAATTGCGTTTTGTGCGCAGGGCATTTTCTTAAGTGTTTTGACGCGCAGCGAAGGTGCGGGAATAGCCGCTGCCATTGTTTTGCCGGGGGGAATCGTGGTATCCCTGTTGGAAAGCCTGTTGGGCTTGTGGGGGATTTCCATACTGGACCGGACACTGTACGGCTGCGTGCAGGGAGTGGCGATGCATTTGGGCGCGAGAGGGCCTTTGGCTCCTTACCTGGTAACGGCTGTGGTGTGGTTGGCGGTTTGGACATTTGGCGCAATCGTTGTCTTAAAAAGAAGGGATATTTGATCGGATGGCCATAGCATGTGTGATATTGGCAGCGGTGGGACTCGCTTTACTGGCAGACAGGCTGCGCTGTGAGAGACAGCTTAAAGAATGGGCAAGACAGCTTTCCCAGACGGAGGCGGACAGCAATCTGCGGTTGGGCACGAATGTGCGCAGCCGTGGATTTTTGTGTGCCTGCAGGGCGGTCAACCAAAAAATGGAACAGGGTAAGCAGGCGCGCATTGCCCTGGAAAATGCAGACAGGGAACTGAAAAATGTCCTGTCCTGTCTTTCCCATGACATCCGGACGCCCCTGACCGGGGCATCCGGATATCTGCAGCTTCTCTGGCAGGAGGAGGACGCAGACCGCCGGGAGGAGTATTTCGGCATTATACGCCGCCGCCTTTCGGATCTGGAATCACTGCTGGAGGAACTTTTTTTGTTTTCCAAATTAAACAACGCAGATTACCGGATTGCATGTGCATATGTGGATCCCTTTCCGGTGCTGTGCGACGTGATGGAGGGCTTTTACGACAGCCTGACGCAGGCGGGGATCGAGCCTGTGCTGGAATTTGCGCAGATGGAGGGGGAAGGGGCCCTGGTGTATGCGTCCAGCGATGCGCTGCGCCGTATTTTTTCCAATCTGCTGCAAAACGCACTGCGTTACGGGGGCGACAGACTGCGCATTTACCAGAGCGGCCCTAAGATTTGCTTTTGCAATCCGGTCCGGGAAGGGGAAACATTAGACACGGAGCGGATTTTTGACCGGTTTTACCGTGCAGACGGCGCCCGCAGCATAACCGGCACAGGGCTGGGGCTTGCCAGCGTGAAGGGACTGATGCAGAAAATGGGCGGGGATGCTTCCGCAGCGCTTGCCCGGGGGGAACTGACCATTGCACTGGAGTTTACAGCTGCGGATAAAGTTCCCCATAAATCGCCCGCATCAGATCATCGCCTTTTCTGCACTCGGCTACCACGGTGACAACGGCGTTTTGGTCGGGAAATAGGATGGAGAGCTGGGAGTATTTGCCGTCCGCACGGTAGGAATTGTGTTCCCCGCGCCAAAATAGATAACCATAGGGGGCGTCTGTCTGTTGGCGGGTGCTTTCCGCAATCCATGCGGGAGAAAGCAGTTGTTTTTGGTTCCAGCAGCCCTTTTGCAGGTAAAAAAGCCCGAATTTGTGCAGTTCCGAAAGCGTGAGAAACAGTCCCCCCGCGCCGAAGGAATTACCCAGGGGATCGGTCTCCCAAGTGGGACGTTTGATACCCAGATGG
>CARDPF010000127.1 GCA_948960675.1 uncultured Eisenbergiella sp. | reverse complement strand
GAAATTCCACCGTTTGCATGCCACCATGCGTAAGGAACCGTCCGCCCGGCAGGGGGGTGCGGCCTGCAAAAGGATCCGCCCTCCCTGTCCGGCGGGGGTGTCCGGTTTGCGCAAGGATGCATCCCCCGTTTGCCGCAATACCGCCCTCCTGCCCGTCGGCGCGTCTCCCAAAACCCATGGCTAAACGAAATGACATTGGCCCGCAAATCGTAACCGTTGCAAAAATTGTAACAGTTCAGACAGGTCTGTGCATTTACTGCGCAGACTTGTCTGAACTGTTACCCAAAATTAATTGTTTGGTGCAGTGTGCAAATGATTGACTTGTCGGATGAAGGCGAATATAATAATGATAGGGAGTTTTTGCTTTTATGGGCATGGACTTTCCGGGGAAGGTAACAGGGGAACGGCAAAAGACGACAGGAAAGGGAGGGTATCTATGAGGCTACAATTTATCGGGGCCGCCCATGAGGTGACGGGAAGCTGCCACTATCTGGAGGCGGGGAATACGCGTATTCTGGTAGGTTACGGTATGGAGCAGGGGGTAAATGTTTTTGAGAACTGTCCGCTTCCGGTGGAGGAATCCATGATCGACTATGTATTTTTGACCCATGCGCATATCGACCATTCAGGCCTTCTGCCGCTTTTGTACGCGAAGGGATTCCGGGGGAAAATTTATGCCACGGAGGCGACTGCGGATTTATGCGGGATCATGCTTCGGGACTGCGCGCACATCCAGATGCAGGAAGCGGAGTGGAGAAACCGTAAGGCAAAGAGAAATTCCGGCATTGAGCCCCATGATCCGATCTATACGATGGAGGACGCGGAGGGAACCATCGGCTGTATCATTCCCTGTCCTTATGAACAGAAAATAACGGTTTGTGATAATATGGAAATCCGTTTTACGGATGTGGGACATCTGCTGGGCTCCTCCAGCATTGAGGTCTGGGCTTCGGAAGAGGGGACGGTAAAAAAATTTGTTTTTTCCGGTGATATCGGCAATGAGAACCAGCCGCTGTTAAAATATCCCAAGACCACCAAAGAAGCAGATTATGTGATTATGGAGTCTACATACGGAAACCGCCTGCACGGGGCGGGACATCCCGATTATGTGGGGGAACTCGCCCGGATTTTGCAGGAAACCTTTGACCGGGGCGGAAACGTGGTGGTTCCCTCCTTTGCGGTAGGCAGGACGCAGGAGATGTTGTATTTTCTCCGGATTATAAAAGAGCGGAACCTGGTTCAAAACCACGCGGATTTTCCGGTTTATGTGGACAGCCCGCTGGCGGTGGAGGCCACGGGGATATTCGGGAGAAACGAGAAGAGTTGTTTTGACGAAGAGGCGATGGCGCTGGTGAATCAGGGGATTAACCCGATCGCCTTTAAGGGACTGCATCTGTCCATCACCAGCGACGAATCCATAGCCATCAATTTTGACGAAACGCCCAAAGTCATTCTTTCGGCGTCGGGTATGTGTGACGCAGGACGTATCCGCCATCACCTGAAGCATAACCTGTGGAGACAGGAATGTACCATCCTCTTTGTGGGCTACCAGTCGGTGGGAACGCCGGGGCGGGCGCTCATGGAAGGGGCGAAGCAGATGCGGCTGTTTGGGGAGACGGTGGACGTGCGCGCCAGTATCGTCGGTCTGGCAGGCATGTCCGGACACGCGGACAAAAACGGGCTGCTCCGCTGGGTGCAGGGATTTGAAGAAAAACCGAAACGCGTTTTCGTTGTGCACGGGGAGGATTCCGTGACGATGGATTTTGTCAATTGTCTGCATGACGAGTATGGGTTTGAGGCATATGCCCCTTACAGCGGGACCCAGTTCGACCCGGTGGCTGATGCCTTTATCTGTGAGGCGGCCCCGATACCGTTCAAGAAGAGGGGCAAGACGCCCGTTCTTGGCGGTGTTTATGCAAGACTGGTGGCGGCAGGGCAGCGCCTGCTGGCAATCATCACACGCAGCGAAGGCATGGCAAACAAGGATTTGTCCAAATTTGCCGATCAGGTCAATTCGCTGTGCGACAAATGGAACAGATAAAGTAACAGTGCAGCGCGGCGGCCCAAAAGGCCGCCGCTAAGCCCGAAAGGGGAAGAAAGCATGAATCTGATTGTGGCAGTGGACAAAAACTGGGCCATTGGACAGAAAGGGGATTTATTGGTGCGAATCCCGGCGGATCACAGGATGTTTTGGCAGGAAACGGCGGGAAAAGTGGTGGTGTTTGGCAGAAAAACCATGGACACGTTCCCCGGCGGGCGGCCATTGCCGGGGAGAACCTGCGTGGTGTTGACGAAAAATGCAGGGTACACCTGCAGGGGGGCGCAGGTGGTACATTCGATAGGGGAATTGCTGCGTTTCCTAAAGGACTATGATACGCGGGATGTTTATGTGATTGGCGGCGCAAGTGTGTATGAACAGCTTTTGCCTTACTGTGATATTGCGCATGTGACCAAAATTGACCATGTATATGAGGCGGATGCCAGGTTTCCCGATTTGGATCAGGATCCGGATTGGGAAATCACGGCGGATAGTGAGGAACAGTACTATTTTGATTTGACTTACCGCTTTGTGCGGTATGAGAGGAAAGAGACAAAGGAAAAAGCAGATGGAATGGGAGAAGCAGTTTGATCCGGTTGCGCTTGGAAAAGGAAGGAATTTGTTTTGCAGCGGCAAGGTGATGGATGTTAAGCGGACGGAAAAGGAAATTACAGCCAGCGTAGGAGGGATTCCCAGATGCGAGGTGACGATCGGCATGCGGGAAAATGTGCCGGTGCGCATGCATTGCCAATGCCCGAAGTTTAGGGGGCGCAGCAATTGCGAGCATTTGGCGGCAGCTTTATATGCGGTATATAGCGACGAGGTGGATAAGGAAAAAGCGAGACTGGCACAAGAGGAGGAAGCCCGCGCAAGACAGGTGCAGCGGCAGGCCCAGCGGGCAGCCGCAATGCGCAGGGAAGCCGACCGGCAGAGGAGAGAGGCGCGGGAGGAGAAAAAGAGGCAGGACGAGGAGAAAAAGCGGCTGGAGTTGGAAGAAAAGAAAAGACAGGTGGAAGAGGAAAAGCGCAGACAGGCCCAAGAGGAAGAGCAGCGACGGGAAAGCGAACGGCAAAAGCGGCTGGAGGAGGAATGGCAGCGCCGAAAGCGGGAGCAGGAGATATTTCTCCAGAAGCTGGAAGAAGAGAAAAGGGAGAAAGAAGAACGGGAAGCCAAAAAGAAAGCGGAAGAAGACCGGAAACGGGAAGAAGAGAGGGCGTTTTTGGAGGAGATGGAAAAAAAGGAGAAAGAGGAAGCGCAAAGGGCAGGCGGCGACGGCTACTGTTATTTTGATTTTATCCGGCTGCGCAAGGCCTTGAAAATATCAACCAAAAACATACGGGAGGGGAGGCTGCTTTTACAAAATGATGCGGTAACGCTGCAGCGTGTGGCGGATGGTTTTACGGAGAACGGCAAAGATATGGCGGTGGAGGTCATTGCCGTGGGGCGGGAAAAAAAGAAGGAATTCCCGGTCCGCATCACCTTTGACCGGGAGGAAATCCTCCATGTCACCTGCGGCTGCGCAGACTGCTCGAAAAAGTATTGGGGCTGGTACAGCCGGGATCGCAATTGCGCCTATGTATCCGCGGCCATGGAGTTGGCGGCTGCGTATATCAAACAGCACGGCATCGGGGATGCGACGGACAAGACGGCGGCCTATGTGCTGCGGGCTTTTCAGCAAAAGCATGTAAGCCAGGTGATGGCCATGACACAACAGCGGGACGAAAGCCTGCGTCTGGAGCCGAGACTGCAAAAAAGTGGGAATACGCTCCGCCTTTCTTTTAGGGTGGGCGCAGGCAAGCTGTTTGTGGTAAAGGATCTGTTTGCGTTTTGCAATCATGTGCGCAATTCGGAGACGGCGGTTTATGGCAGTAATACACCGGTGAATCACAGGCTGGAGAATTTCACGCAGGAAAGCAGGGAATGGTACAACTTTATCAATAAGGTCATTCAGGAGGAAGAGCGTCTGGAACAGCGTCTGGAGGAGAGCATGCGCTATTCCTACCGGGGCAGCAGGCTGAACGCGCTGGAGCTTTATGGGTGGCGTCTGGACCAGTTTTATGAGATGGTGGGGAACGGGAGCTTAGAGTACGAGGAAAAGACGTTTGGGGAAAAGAAAAAGTCGTCCATTTCCTGTAAAGAGGGAAATCCCTACATTGCCGTAAAAATCGAACCCAATGTATCTGCAGGGACGGGGATATTCCATGGAATTTCAGTCAGCTGTGGGATGCCGGTGTTTTTTTATGGGGTGGGCAGCGCCTATTACGTGGAACATGAGACGCTGCTGCGCGTGAAAAAAGAATTTATGGAACGGGTGCAGACGCTTGCGGATATATCCGGGGGCGGCAACCTGGCTTTTAAGGTGGGACGCAGGCAGCTTTCGGAATTTTATTATTCCCTGCTTCCGGCGCTGGGGGACAGTGTGGAAATCGAGGAACAGGGGCAGGAACAAATCCGGAAATATTTGCAGCCGGAGGCGGCGTTTGTGTTTTATCTGGATGCGGAGAACGAAAATATGACCTGCCGTGTGCATGCTTTGTACGGGGATAAGGAAATTTCCGTGTTGGATTATTTGCAAAAAGAAGACCCGCCGGTTTTGGAATCCTTCCGGATGGAGGGGAGGGAGCAGGAAATTTTATACCGGGCCATGCAGTTGTTTCCGGCGGCCGATTTGGAGGCGGACGTACTGCACTGCAAGGGAGAGCAGGAGCAGATGTATGAGGTGATGGAGCATGGTGTGGACGAACTGATGGCACTGGGCGAGGTGCGCTGTACCAACCGGTTTCGGAATATGAATGTGGTGCGGCGGGTGAAGATGTCCGTGGGTGTTTCCGTGTCGGAGGGACTTTTGGATCTGGACATCGGGACGCAGGATATCCCCCGGGAAGAGCTTTTGGACATATTGAAAAGCTACCGTACCAAGCAGCGGTTTTACCGTCTCAAGAACGGGGACTTTTTAAATTTGGAGGACAGTTCCCTCCAAATGCTGCATGAAATGATGGAAACCCTGCATGTCTCCGCAAAGGAATTTTTAAAGGGAAAGCTGCACCTGCCTGCATACCGTGTCCTGTACATGGACAAGCTGTTAGAGGAACATGCCGAGATTTATAATACCCGGGACAGCCGCTTTAAAAAGATGGTAAAAAATTTCAAGACCATCAACGACGCGGATTTTGAGGAGCCCAAGTCCCTTTCCCACATTTTGCGGGGATACCAGAAAAACGGCTTTAAATGGTTAAAAACACTGGAGGCCTATGGATTTGGCGGCATTTTGGCGGATGACATGGGGCTGGGCAAAACCCTACAGATGATTGCGGTGCTGCTTGCGGCCAAGCAGGAGGGGCAAAAAGGGACGAGCCTAATCGTTTGTCCGGCCTCGCTGGTATACAACTGGGCGGAGGAATTGCGCCGTTTTGCACCCATACTGGAGGTGGGAATCATAGCGGGCAGTCAGGAAGCGCGTCAGGAAAGGCTTGCGGCCAGCGATTCCTATGATGTGCTCATCACTTCCTATGACCTGCTCAAAAGGGATATCGGCTGGTATGAGGGAAAGCGGTTTTTGTACCATGTGATTGATGAAGCGCAGTATATCAAGAACCACACGACGGCGGCGGCCAAGGCGGTGAAGGTCATAGAGGGCAGGTACCGTTTTGCCCTTACAGGAACGCCGATCGAGAACCGGCTGAGCGAACTGTGGAGTATTTTTGATTTTTTAATGCCCGGATTTTTGTACGGGTACGATGTATTCAAAAGGGAAATGGAGACGCCCATCACGAAAGGGCAGGATCCGGATGCCCTTTCGCGGCTGCAGAAAATGACGGGGCCGTTTATCCTGCGCAGGTTGAAACAGGATGTATTAAAGGACTTGCCGGATAAGCTGGAGGAAGTGCGGTATGTGCAGATGGAGGAAGTCCAGCGCAAGGCTTACGACGCGCAGGTGGTACATATGCAAAACCAGCTGCACAGCCAGAGCGGGGAGGATTTTAACAAAAACAGGATGCAGATTTTGGCGGAACTGACCAGACTGCGCCAGATTTGCTGCGATCCCTCCCTGTGCTTTGAGAATTACGGCGGGGAATCCGCCAAGCTGGAAGCGTGCCTGGATCTGATTACAAGCGCCATCGACGGCGGGCATAAAATTTTACTGTTTTCCCAGTTTACGACCATGCTGGAAATTTTGCAGGAAAAGCTGGAGAAAGCGGGGATTGCCCACTATGTCATTACGGGGAATACCGACAAGGAAAAACGGCTGCAGCTGGTCAATACATTTAATGCGGATGCCACGCCCCTGTTTTTGATTTCCTTAAAGGCCGGAGGTGTGGGATTAAACCTTACGGGGGCGGATGTGGTCATCCATTACGACCCGTGGTGGAACCTGGCGGCACAGGAGCAGGCCACGGACCGGGCGCACCGCATCGGGCAGACAAGGAAAGTGACGGTTTATAAGCTGATTGCACGCCAGACGGTGGAGGAAAAGATTCTTGCCCTGCAGGAAACCAAACAAAATCTGGCGGACAGTATCGTCAATTCCCAGATGGGGCAGCTGGCCGGTATGAGTAAGGAAGAACTTTTGGATTTGCTGACGGCGTAGATTTGTGTCTGCGCAACAGCGCAGCGCAGAAATGAGGAGAGAGATGGAAAAATTTCTGGATTTGATTTCGGATGAGGTGAAAAAAGGTTTTGAGCGGGCCGGTTATGACAGGGAACTGGGCAGGGTGACGGTTTCCAACCGTCCGGATTTGTGTGAATACCAGTGCAACGGCGCGATGGCGGGGGCAAAAAAGTATCATAAGGCCCCGGTCGCCATTGCCGGTGAGGTGGCAGAGAAGCTGTCGGACAGTGGTGTATTCTGCGAGGTTAGCGCCGTGGCGCCGGGATTTTTGAACCTGAAGCTCAAAACCGGTTTTGTGAAAGCGTATTTGGAAGAGATGGCGCAGGCAGAAAAATTCGGGGTGGAGCCGCCCAAAAAGCCGGAAACCATCGTGATTGATTACGGCGGGCCCAATGTGGCAAAGCCCTTACACATTGGGCATTTGCGTTCCGCCATTATCGGGGAGAGTATCAAGCGGATTTGCCGTTACAGGGGCCACAAGGTGGTAGCGGATGTGCATTTGGGCGACTGGGGCCTGCAGATGGGGCTGATTATCACGGAACTCAAAAAGCGTGCGCCAGGCCTTGTGTATTTTGACGACGGCTATCAGGGGGAGTATCCGGAGGAAGCGCCGTTTACCATGGCCGAGCTGGAGGAGATTTATCCGGTGGCCAGCGCAAAATCCAAGGAGGATCCGGCCTATAAGCAGGAGGCTTTGGAGGCCACGGTTAAGATCCAGAAGGGCGTGCCGGGATACCGGGCGCTGTGGAAACAGATCATGCGGGTGTCGCTGCCGGATTTAAAGAGAAATTACGAGGATCTGCAGGTGTCCTTCGATCTCTGGAAAGGGGAGTCCGATGTGGAGCCGTATATCGCAGGGCTGGTGGAGCGCCTGCAAAAGCAGGGGCTTGCCCATGAGAGCGAGGGCGCGCTGGTGGTGGATGTCAGGGAAGAGACGGACGCCAAGGAAATTCCCCCCTGCATCATCTTAAAGTCGGACGGCGCGGCATTGTATGCCACCACGGATTTGGCCACGATTCAGGAACGGATGGATACGCTGCACGCGGATGCTTTGATCTATCTGACGGACAAACGGCAGGAAATGCACTTTTTGCAGGTATTCCGTGTGGCGAAAAAGTCCGGGCTGGTTTCAGGGGAGACGAAACTAAAGCATATCGGGTTTGGGACGATGAACGGAAAGGACGGAAAGCCTTTTAAGACCCGGGAGGGCGGCGTGATGCGTCTGGAATACCTGATCCGCGACATCAACGGGGAGATGTACCGTAAAATTACGGAGAGCCGTCAGGATGTTTCGGAGGGGGAAGCAAGGGGAACCGCAAAGATGATCGGACTTGCAGCCATCAAGTATGGGGATCTGTCCAATCAGGCGAGTAAGGATTATGTTTTTGACATGGAGCGTTTTACCTCCTTCGAGGGGGACACCGGCCCCTACATCCTGTATACCATCGTCCGCATCAAGTCCATCTTAAACCGCTATCAGGAACAGGGGGGTTTTCTGGAGGGGCTTGCCCTGCAGGATGCGTCCAACGCGTTGGAAAAAGACCTGATGATGCAGCTTTGCAATTTTAACGCAATGCTGGAAGGGGCTTATCAGGAAACCGCCCCACACAAGGTGTGCGCCTATATCTACGATCTTGCCAATGCCTTTAACAAGTTCTACCATGAGACAAAAATCATCTCAGAGGAGGATCCGGTAAAGAAGGCGGGATGGATTGCCCTCCTGATACTGACCCGGGATGTGCTGGAAACCTGCATCGACCTGTTGGGATTTTCTGCGCCCGAACGCATGTGACGGTCAATCCACTGCATCGTGTAACCGTTCAGGCAGGTCTGAACGGTTGTTACATTGACGGACAATGACATGCTATCAGGGTCAAAAGGTCATTGCCCGTCAATCGTAACTGGTTTCCGCGATTTTTCTAAAAAAATGCTTGACTTTTTTCTTCATATTTTGTATACTAATCAAGCAGTCGCAAATAAGCGCTTTGCAGGTACGGGGTCTTAGCTCAGCTGGGAGAGCATCTGCCTTACAAGCAGAGGGTCACAGGT
>CARDPF010000126.1:3692-8704 GCA_948960675.1 uncultured Eisenbergiella sp. | reverse complement strand
AGGATGCCGGATAACGTCCGGTGGAGGCGACTCCAAGGATAGTGCAACAGAAATGTACCGCCAGGCCATCCGGTCTGGTAAGGGTGGAAGGGCAGTGTAAGAGACTACCGCCCGTCCGGTAACGGACGGGGCATATGTAAACCCCATCCGAAGCAAGACCGAACAGAAAGCGAGAGGCCGGCCCGGCCTGCTTTTTGGTGGGTCGCTTGACCCTGCCGGTGACGGCAGGGCTAGATAGATGACCGCTCACGACAGAACCCGGCTTATCGTTTTGCTTACGATCATAAAGAAGGCAGGTCAGCCAATGGCCTGCCTTCTTTATGGACATGGCAGCTACGCTATTAAAGCGGAATAGGGGCATTGCCGTAACAGGTCAGACTTGTCTGAACTGTTATGCATTGTCTGAAAAGAAAATGAATTTTTGGTTGGTATGGTTGACATTCGCAGGATTTTGGCGCAAAATAGTTAGATAGTTTAGCAGAAAGCGGCAGCAGTTTAAGCATCCTGCCGTTCATAAAAGGAGAAACGGAGGCAGTATCATGACCAAAATAGATATCGTGTCCGGCTTTTTGGGAGCCGGTAAGACCACTTTGATTCGGAAGCTGTTAAAAGATGCGCTGGCGGGAAGTCAGGTGGTTTTGATTGAGAATGAGTTTGGGGAGATCGGCATTGACGGCGGGTTTTTGAAGGATTCCGGTATTGAGATCCGGGAAATGAACTCGGGCTGTATTTGCTGTTCTCTGGTGGGGGATTTTGGCACTTCCCTCCGTGAGGTGTTGGAGACCTACCATCCGGAGCGGATTTTGATTGAGCCCTCCGGCGTGGGAAAACTTTCCGACGTAATGAAGGCGGTGCAGAATGCCGGGCTGGGCACACAGGTGGCGTTAAACAGCGCCGTGGCGGTGGTGGACGCCGCCAAGTGTAAGATGTATATCAAAAATTTTGGGGAATTTTTCATCAATCAGATTGCGCATGCAGGCACAGTCATTTTGAGCCGCACGGATGTGGCTTCTGCAGAAAAGGTGCAGGCGGCTGTGGAACTGATTCGGGAGCACAATCCGAAGGCGACGATTATCACGACACCGATTGCGCAGCTGGACGGCAGGGATATATTGGAGACGATTGAGGGTGCAAAGGATCTGGAAGCGGAACTGATGGAACAGGTCAGGGCGATGCAGGAGGAGCATCACCATGACCAGGAAGGACATGACCACTGCTGCCACCATGACAAAGAGGGGCATGGGCACTGCCACCATGAAGAGGAAGGACACGGGCACTGCCATCATGAAGAGGAAGGACACGGGCACTGCTGTCACCATGGTGAGGAGGAACACGGACACTGCCACCATGGTGAGGAGGAACACGGACACTGCCACCATGGTGAGGAGGAACACGGACACTGCCACCACGGTGAGGAGGAACACGGGCATTGCCACCACGATGGGGGCGAACACGGACACTGCCACCATCAGGAAGGACACGGGGAGGATTCCCACGGCCATGGGCATCACCATCATGCAGATGAAGTATTTACCAGCTGGGGATTCGAGACTCCCGCGTGCTATACGAGGGAGAAGATAGAAGCCTGTCTGCTGGCATTGGAGGACGAAGCGGTTTATGGGACGGTGCTGCGGGCGAAGGGAATGGTTGCAGCCGGGGAAGGAAGCTGGATTTACTTTGATTATGTGCCCGGGGAGAGCGATGTACGGGAAGGCAGGCCGGACGTGACGGGAAAGATTTGCGTAATCGGGTCCAAACTGCGGGAGGATGCGCTGGCGGCGCTGTTTGAGAAAAAATAAGGAATGAGAGGAAAAATGAAACCGGTATATATCATCAATGGGTTTTTGGAGAGTGGGAAAACGGAGTTTATCAATTTTACACTGGATCAGCCGTATTTTCAGATCTCCGGCAAGACGCTGCTTTTGCTCTGCGAGGAGGGGGAGACGGAGTATGATCCGGCCGTCCTAAAGCGCAGCGGCACGGTTGTGGAAGTGATTGAGAGGGAAGAGGATCTTACGGTGGAGAAGATGACGGCCCTGGAGAAAAAGCACAAGCCGGAGCGCATTGTCATTGAGTACAATGGCATGTGGAAATTCCGGGACCTGCGCCTGCCCTGGCATTGGCAGGTGGAGCAGCAGATCACCACGATTGATGCCTCGACCTTTCCCATGTATTTTAACAATATGAAATCCATGGTTTCCGATATGCTGCGCAAGTCCGAAATGATTATTTTCAACCGCTGTGACGGCATTGCGGATTTGAACGTATATAAAAGGAATGTAAAAGCCTTAAACCAGTCTGCTGACATTGTATTTGAGGATCAAAACGGGGAGATCGACGAAATTATGGAGGAAGACCTTCCCTATGACTTGAATGAGGAGCCGATTGTGCTGACGGATGAGACTTACGGGATTTGGTATCTGGACAGTCTGGATCATCCGGAGCGCTATGAGGGAAAGACCCTATCCTTTGTTGCCATGGTGATGAAGCCGGAAGGGTTTCCCACAGGGTATTTTGTCCCAGGCCGTCTGGCGATGACGTGCTGTGCGGAGGATATGACATTCCTTGGGTTTGTCTGTGTGTATGACGGGATCGGTATATACAAAGAAAAAGACTGGGTAAAAGTGACTGCAAAGTTTAAGCGGGAATATTTTGCCGATTATGAGGGGGAAGGCCCGGTTTTGCATGCCGTTTCCGTGACAAAGGCCAGACAGCCCAAGGAACCGGTGATCAGTTTTTCCTGAAAGCCGCCGGTTTTTGTATGTCCGGCATGGCGTTGCGCGTAATGGGATGCGCACAACCGCATAAGGAAATACGTATCACAATGTATAAAGGGGGGGACAGGCTTGGCGGAATCGGAAAAAGAACTTGCGCAGTTAAAAAAGCGCTTTGCGGAACTGGCGGACAGATCCTGGAGGCAGAATTTGTTTACGTTTACCGGGTTTTTGTCTCCCGCAGAGCAGGATGCGCTTTGGGAAGTACAGGGCAGGACAGGTGCTTATGTTTGTCTGGAGGGCGGTATGGAACATGCCGAACGGCAAATGGCCCGGTTTGGGGATCCAGAACAAATGGGATATGTAGAGCCGTTTCCGATTGTCTGCCTGCGGGCAGAACCTTTGCAGGAGAAATTTGCGGACGATTTGACGCACCGGGATTTTCTGGGGGCGGTTATGCATTTGGGAATCGACCGGGCCACGCTGGGCGATATTGTGATGGATCAAAAGGCGGCGTTCCTTTTCTGCATAGAGACGATGGCCCCTTATCTGGAAGAAAACCTGACCCGGGTGCGGCATACGGATGTGCGCTGTAAAAAGGCAGACACTACGCAAAGGTTTCCGGAAAGGGAACTGGCGCCGAAAGAGGAAAATGTGGCGAGCCTGCGCTGTGACGGGATTGTGGCTGCAGTGTGGCACTTGTCCCGCAGCCAGAGCCAGGAGCTTTTTAAACAGAAAAAAATTTTTGTGAACGGCAGGCAGCGGGAAAACGGGAGCGATGCGTTAAAGGACGGGGACGTGGTGTCTGTCAGGGGGTACGGAAAGTTTATTTTCAGGGGAGAAAGGCGCACGACCAAGAAAGGAAAGTTGGTGGTGGGTTTCGATCTGTTTGTGTGATAAGAGGGGGATTTATTTGTGTTTTTAGGTTACACATGGATACAATGGCTGTTTTTCTTTTTCTTTTACTGCTTTTTTGGCTGGTGCTTTGAGAGTACCTATGTCTCTTTGAAAACCAAAAAGCTGGTAAACAGGGGCTTCATCCGTGGGCCTTTTTTGCCTTTATACGGGTGTGGGGCGCTGATGATGCTGATCGTGTCAAGGCCGTTTCAGGACAGCCTGTTATTGACCTATCTTGCCGGATGTGTGGGCGCTACCGTGTTGGAATATGTGACCGGCGTTACGATGGAGGCCCTCTTTAAGGTCCGGTACTGGGACTATTCCGACAGCCGGTTTAATTTTCAGGGACACATCAGTTTGGGATCCAGTCTGGCCTGGGGGGTGTTGACGATTTTAATGACCCGGCTGGTGCACACAAGGGTGGAACAGGTCATGCTTTTGCTGCCGGAATGGCTCATGACTGCAGTCACAATGTTCGTTACGGTTTGTTTTGTGGCTGATTTCACACTTTCTTTCCGGGCGGCGCTGGATTTGCGCGATCTTTTGGCAAAAATGGAACGGGCACGTCAGGAACTGGAAAGGATGCAGAAGCGTTTGGATGTGATTCTTGCATTGAATGAGGAAGAAAAGGAGAACCGCAGGAAAGAACGGGAGGAAGAGCGTGGGGACGCGCGGGGATATATTGCGCTGCGCAAGGAGGAATTGATTGCGGCTATTGAAGGGCAGTTCGCTAAAATTAAAGAGGCCCTGCCCACATCAGAGCTATTTCTGGAGATGCGGGGGGAACTGCTGGATTTGCGGAGCCGGTTTATGGAAAATGTCGGGAAGCGGGAAATTGCACAGTTTGTGGGGGATTTTGTAAAACGGAATATGATTCGGGGAAACCCCATGATGGTTTCCAGACGGTTTGCGGATGTGCTGGATGAGTTAAAACAGTCAGTACAGACGTATAGGAAGAAGAAAAAGGATGAAGAATAAGCATGGTGTTTTACCGTTTCTTTTGCTGGCATTTGTGTCGGTGGTCTTTTTGTCCGGATGCGGATGGCGGATGGAAGGGGCAGGAGGTCAGGAACCGCAAAAACTGCGGATTGTGTCCACGGTATTCCCGCCGTATGATTTTGTCAGGCAGATCGGGGGAGATGCCGTAGAGTCTGTCCTGCTTTTGAAGCCGGGAATGGAAAGCCATTCCTATGAACCGACCCCTGTAGATATCATGACCATTATGAACAGCGACATTTTTGTGTATGCCGGGGGCGAATCCGATGTATGGGTGGAAAAATTGCTGGAGGGCGCAGACGGGGATGTGGAAAGTTATGCGCTGCTTTCATGGGTGGATCCGCTGGAGGAAGAAACCGTGGCCGGGATGCAGGTGAAAGGGCATGATCATGGGCAGGGGGAGAA